>CAYYJL010000071.1:0-8811 GCA_964472245.1 uncultured Ignavibacteriaceae bacterium
AACATCCGGCAACTGTACCCACTTTAGGCACCTTAAAGGTATCGCGAACTTCAACTGTTGAAGTAATTTCTTCACTCACCAGTGGTGAAAGCATACCTTCCAGGGCGGAACGTATTTCGTTAACAGCGTCGTAAATAACGTTATATATCTTTATTTCCACGCCCTCTGCCTCAGCACTCTTTCTGGCATTAAGGTTGGGACGTACGTTAAATCCGATAATAATCGCATTGGAAGCCGCTGCAAGAATCACGTCGCCTTCAGATATAGCACCGACTCCGCGGTGAATAACCTTAACCACCACTTCATCGGTGGAAAGTTTCATCAATGAATCCTTAACAGCTTCAACGGAACCATCCACGTCACCTTTAACGATGATAGGCAGTTCCTTAACTCCGCCGATACTGATCTGGCGGGAGATTTCATCAAGCGTGATATGGCGTACCTGCCGGTTATCCTGCTCGCGTTTCAGCTGCTGGCGTTTAATGGAAACTTCTCTTGCAATACGCTCAGACTCAACCACAATAAACATATCACCCGCCTGCGGGGAGTGTTCCAGACCCAATACGAGTACCGGTGAGGATGGCGGAGCTTCGTCAACTTTATTGTTTCTTTCATCAAACATAGCACGCACACGGCCGTTATATATACCGGCAACAAACGGGTCTCCGATGCGGAGTGTTCCCTTTTGAACCAGTATGGTCGCTGTTACGCCGCGTCCCTTATCAAGTTTGGACTCGATAACAACGCCGCGGGCTGCTCTCTTTGCATTTGCCTTCAGATCAAGAAGATCTGCTTCCAGCAGAATCTTTTCTAAAAGTAAATCTACATTTAATCCGGTCTTTGCGGAAAGCTCTACGCACTGGTATTTACCGCCCCACTCTTCCACCAGAACGTTTCGGTCAGCAAGCTGCTGTTTAATACGCTGGAGATTTACTTCCGGCTTATCAATTTTATTGATGGCAACAATAATCGGCACATCTGCTGCTTTTGCGTGGTTGATTGCTTCCACGGTCTGCGGCATCACTGCATCATCTGCAGCAACAACCAAGACCACAATATCCGTTACCTGAGCACCGCGGGCACGCATAGCGGTGAATGCTTCGTGGCCCGGAGTATCCAGAAATGCTATCGTTTTTCCGTCACCAACTTCAACTTTGTATGCCCCGATGTGCTGCGTTATTCCGCCCGCTTCACCGGCAACTACGTTGGTACGGCGTATATAATCCAGAAGTGATGTTTTACCATGATCTACGTGGCCCATGATGGTCACAATAGGAGAACGTCTCTCCAGTGTTGACTCATCATCAGGTGTATCTTCAAGCTCAGAAGCAGAGTATTCTTTTTCAAACTCAACTTCAAAACCAAATTCATCTGCAACAAGCATAATGTTTTCGGTTTCAAGACGCTGATTAATTGATACCATTAATCCTAAGCCCATACACTTAGCAATTACTTCACCAACCGGAACGCTCATCAGATTTGCAAGTTCACTGACCGCTATATATTCGGTAACAGTAATCTTGTTTCCTTCCGCCTGTCTGATTTCTTCCTGGCGGATCTCCTCTTCCTGACGTTCTTTCTTCCGTTTTTTACGGTTAATAGCGCGGTCACGGGCAACATTATCTTCCATACTCAGCTGAGTACGGCGGATGTTATCTTTTACTTCTTTTTCATCAATTTCAAACTTACGCATCTTCTGACGTTTCTTGGCACTCACATCTTCTTTTTCTGTGACGGCCGGCTGAACGGTCAGTGGTTTGCTTTTAATTTTCTTTTTCTTGCGCTTTCCAGCTTCATCGTCAACAGGAGTAGGTCCAATACCCGTGGGTGCAGGTTTAACACCTCCGGCTTTATTTCCTGCGTTCTGAGCTGATGATGGCTTGGCTCTTTTGCTTGCATCCTCGTTGAGGTCCATCTTACCTTTAATGGTAAGCCCGCCTTTTTTCCTCTGCTCTTGAACCTTTTGAAGAGGGTTAGTTCTTTTTGGAGGTTCCGGTTTTTTCTCTTCGGTTGATTTAGATTTTTCCTTAGCTGGTTTTTCTTTTAGAGCGCCGGCATCTGCATCGGCCGGTTTAGGCTCTGCAGGCAGCTCCTGTTTTGCAGGAGGCGGGGTTTCAATTTTCGCTTCAACTTTTTCTTCAGCGGGGGCTTCAGCAACAGGCTCCGGTTCAGGCAGATCGGCTGGTTCCGGCTCCGGTATTTCTTCCGCTGCGGGCTCTGCTAAAGGCAGTTCTTCCTGCACCGGTTCCGGCTCTTCCTGCACGGGTTCCTCGGCCTTAGGGGTTGGTTCCGGCACTGCTGCCGGTTCTTCTTCAACTTCCGTCTGTGAATCCTGAATACCGATACCGGCAGCCAGTTCTTCGTCTATAGTGCTTCTTTCTTCTTCGCGTTTCTTGATCTTTTCACGGTGTTCTTCATGCTTTTTAATGTCTTTCATGAAGTGGGCGTAAGCGGCTTCCTGCATTTCCTCTGTTACGGGGGAATTGATGGTTTTTACCGCATATCCTTTATCCTTTAAAAAAGTCAGAATAACTGCAGATACCTGATTGCACTCAACTGCAAGATCCGGAATTCTTTTTTTCTTTGCTTTTGCTTCAGCCATAAAAGGTTATAATTATCCTTCGCTATCGGTTAATTGTTCTGTGAGTATTTTGAAGATATCATCAATTGAATCTTTATCAATACCCTCAATGTTTGCTATTGCCTCTTTACCGGCACGAAGCACATCCAATGCCGTATCATATCTGTTCTCAATAAGTAAGTCAACCAGTTCCACGCCAAGTTCTTCACGTAATTCCGGAAGCTCAATATCTTCTTCGCTTTCAAGAATAGATTTCTTTTCGCGGATAAGTTCAATTTCATATCCGGTCAGTTTGGATGCAAGATTGATGTTGGATGCTTTAATGCCAACCAGTGTGCCTGCCTGTTTTTCTTCAGCGTATATAACCGCCTTTTTTGCGGCAAAATCAATCTCAATATGTTTTACTTTGCCCGGATTTAACGCACGCAGGATAAGAGTTTTTATATCATCAGACCAGGGGAATACATCAATGTTTTCTCCATTCAACTCTTTAACGATGGATGTAATTCTCACACCCTTCATTCCTATACATGCGCCTACCGCATCAACGCGCTTATCGCTTGATTCCACTGCAACTTTAGCCCGCAGTCCGGGATATCGTGCGATTGCTTTTATTTCGATAATTCCGTCAAATATTTCGGGAATTTCTATTTCAAACAATCTGCGTAAAAATTCATTATCCGCACGTGATATAATAACCTGCGGATTTCCGCGTTCTTTCCGGATTTCCTTGATTACCGCACGAAGGATTCTCCCCTTTATATACCGCTCCTGCGGAATCTGTTCGGTTTTTGGGAGCACCAGTTCGTTCTTGTTGTGGTTAATCAATATATCATGTTTGCGGTGCTGATATATTTCCCCGATAACAATCTCGCCGATTTTCTTTTTGTAATCTGAAAATATCACATCTTTTTCAATTTCACGGATCTTTTGGTTTAAAGTATTCTTTGCGAGCAATACTAATCTCCGTCCGAATGATGAAAGCGGCAGGATTTCTATATAATCATCACCTACATCAAGTTCATCTTCGTTGCCTTTAGTATTTACCTCATCAATGCCGATTTCCATTTCCGGATTGGTAACATTATCAACAATGAGACGGGTAAGCTGGCACTCAATATCCCCGCGGTCCATATTTACAATCACTTCAAAACGTGCATCGGGACCAAATTTCTTTTGCAGGATGGTCTTGAATACTTCTTCTATTACACCAATTAAATAATCGCGATCAATGCCTTTTTCTTTGGCAATCATCGAAAATGATTCGATTATTTCAGAATTCATGCAAGTAACTCCATTATCATTTAAAACTTATTGTAACTATCGCTTTTTGTATAGACTCAAATTCAACCTGGCGGATCTCTTTGCCTTTAATCTCAAAGTGAAGGGTTCCCCCTGTTATCTCCTTAAGAACCCCGGTCATAGCTGCTTTGCTGCCATCACTTTCCAGATATTCAATTTGTAAAGTCCGGCCGGTATGCTTTTTATACTGCCTGATATCAACCAGAGGTTTATCTGCTCCGGGAGAGGAAACATCAAGACGATACTGGAATGCGGGATCAAGATCGGTTTCAAACTTTTCATTGATTGCCCTGCTCAATGCTGCACAATCTTCTATGGTTAGGGGATTTTCGGCATCGGCATACACTTCTATGACCCTTCCGGTCTTATTGCCGCGTATTTTTGCATCGATAAATATGTACCCAGCGGAACGGATTATTTCACCGCAGATTGAATGTATTTTGGCTTCTAATTCTGTCATAAACAAAAAACGCCCATTATGGGCGAACTCGAGAATCCAAAAATACTACTATTTCTGACAAAATACAAGTTTAAAGTCTGCGGCGGACTTTGAACTCCCGTCCTCTCTCGCGCTAAAAATTAGCCCTATCCCGCAAAAAAGCACAATTTATAGATACCCCCCAAATTGCGATGATACCCGGCAGGCCTCCCGGGTATGGTTCAATCATCACGATTTGGTAACTACACCGTCATGGGTTACCCTTCTCTGATAACTTCTATCCCCTGCAACATCCACCAATAGACCAGTTAAGATTAAAACTAGTGTTATACACTCACCTCGGATTATAGTTACCCGGGGTACGGCAGGTTTACTTGCTCACCTGCCGGAGCCCGGTTCGTGCTTATTTTAGTATGGTCATTTTCCCGAGCAGATATTCCTTATGATTTCCTTTCAGGGAAAATGCTGTTAATTTGTATATATATATTCCGCTTGTTAGTCCTGAGCTTAAAAATTCTCTTTCGTATGTACCCGGAGAGTAAATACCTTCAGCAAGCATGGCAGTTTCTTCACCGGTTATTGTATATACAGCCAGCCGGATACGGGATTCTTCAGGCAGCGTGAACCTGATTATTGTTGATGGATTGAAAGGATTGGGATAATTCTGCTGTAGAGAAAACTCCGGACGCATATCATTTTCCGGGGAAAGAGAAGTCGTAATTGTGATATCACCCGTACTGCGCGGAATTATTTCGTACCCGGAATTGTATGGAGGTAAGACTTTATACTGGCTCAGTAAACCCGTGACAGAAAATTCTGACTGAGGTGCATTCGTTCCACCGATTTGTGTGCCGGGGAGGATTCGTATATTCAGTAAATCTTCCCCTTGTTCTAATGTATATATTTCTCCTTGGCCCCATACCGTAAGTTGATTTTGGAGAGAAACATTGTTTAACGTGATTAACATGCCTTCAAACTCCTCTGTTCCAGCCCAGTTCTGTGCATTAATCTGTGCAATATTCAGTACTGTAGGAAGAACTGTTTTTCCGGAATCAGTTTTTTGTGCATTATATACCGGACTGATTACACATTCGCCGGATTTATTGGATAATTTTCCTGTTATAACTAATTCATCTCCTTTGTAAATACCCGAGCTCACTGCATCCAGAAGAACACATACGCCGCCGGTAGAATCCTGGATGTACATCATTCCATCAAATGACCCGCCGCTTGTTTCAATACCGGATACCCTTACGGTCCTTCCGGTATCCAGGGGTACACCATTGCCGTCATTATGATGAAGCCCCGCAATTGAAGTGGAAAGCACAGGCAGTTTAATTTCAAATATATCCGATACTGCCAGCACAGATAAATCCCCCGCCTTTAATACGCGGATTCTGCAGGAATCAGATATTCTCTCCGGAACAATCCATATATATTCAGACGGTTGTGCAGGTATCGACGCAGCAACCGGTTCCCACTCAGTCCCATTATTTTCACTGAATTCAATTGATATCGCGGTTATTCCCTGACAGCTCCATACTATATTCTTCGTCTCACCGGCAATGAGAATTTCACCGGTGAACATACTCAGCAGATTATAATATGCCTGATATACTGAAAACACCGGGGATTCGGAATAAAGTGAACTGTTATTATTATCAACTATTTTGAGTTTACAATTCTGTGAGGATATATCAGGTACATTCCATAGATAGGAACCCGAAGAAGCAGGCACAGATGCCGCAATTGAGCTCCAGGTTGTCCCGCCATTCGAACTGAACTGTATGGAAAGATTAGTTACCCCCTGGCTTGTCCAGGTTATAGTTTTAGTTGATCCTGCGAGTAAATTCTCCCCGCTGCTTATCCCTGCCATACTGAGTTGATTTGCAGCCAACACTGTTACAGTAAAATTGGGTGCATGATTCCATCTGTTCTTAACAGCACAGCCGGTTGCATAAAGTGTCTGTTGACCCGGTATCTGCGGTGCTTTGTACTTAAAGTACCAGGTATACGTTGGACCACCTGCTGCCTGCGATGAAGGTTGTGTTAACTCTCCGTTAAGAATTTTTAATCTATTATCTGCATTGGTTAAAGTACCGGAAGAAGTTGCAATATCAATCCCCCCTTTAGATATGGTTGATGTATACGTCATCATCATTGTATAATTTCCGGTTTCACCTGCTATGAGAGTGGCGGGCCCGGCAATTACAAGACTGACAGATGAACTTGTTGATGAAGTATGACAGGTGCATCCCGGGTTTGGACCTTTCAGCGTCATGCCGCTCACTCCTCCCGGGTAGGCATGAGCTACATTGGTTAGTATAACAGTAACAAAGAAAACTAGCGCAGCAAAACGGGAAACCAAACGTGCTTTCATTGATTCATCCTTATGTTTATGTCACCGTGCCTAAAAGTAATTGATAATACTTAAAGACGGCTCAAGGTGAGACCAATAATTATACCAAACAAATAAACCAGATCGGGTTCAGCGTGGGTCGTATTTATGATCTTTAGTTGCAAAAATGATAAAATTGATAAATCATTGATGCTGCTACTAAATATGGAAATGACCCTGCAAAAATTTATTCTACTAAAACTAAATAAACCACGCCGCCCTGGCACTATACCCCATAAAAAAAGCCCTCCGGATTAACCAAAGGGCTTTCAGAAAAGTAAGTTTTACGTAATAATTACTTGAGCAGTATCATCTTTCTTGATGCATTAAACCGATGATTTCCGTCAGTGGAAATTGCCTGTACTCTGCAAACATACATCCCGCCGGTAAGATCAGCTGCTTCAAAGGTTGCCTGATGATTTCCCGCTGTAAAAAAGCCGGATGCTATCACAGCCACTTCTTCACCCGTAATGGTGTAAACGGACATTGTAACTTTTGCTTCGTATGGTAACCCAAAGCGGATAACCGTTGATGGGTTGAACGGATTAGGATAATTCTGTTCCAGGACAAAGTTGTTAACCACATTTTCCGCTGATACTTCAATCTCCGGGCTGTACTCAAACTTGCCGTCCGTGTCTATCTGTTTCAGGCGATAAACGTATTTACCTGAGGTTATATGTTCATCGGTAAAGGAATAGCTTTTTGGAGAGTTACTGTTACCGTTACCGTCAACAAAACCAACTTTGGCAAACTGAATATTATTACTGCTGCTTGAGGAGTTACGGCGTTCCACTTCAAATCCATAATTGTTTTTCTCGGTCGCAGTGTTCCAGTTAAGTGATACTTTTCCGTCTGTAAATTTGCCAGAAAAACCGGTTAACTCTACAGGAAGCGGAGATGAATTTCCGTCTGTATTGGGATTGACTCCGCTTCCGGTACTGCTAAATACTAAATAATCCGTCAGCTGCTGATTTGTTGCACCAACCGGATTTGATGAGGGAAAACTAGACCATATAGTATCGCCGGCAGAATTATTGGCCCACATAACAATACCAATCTTTGCTGTTGGTCCCGGAGTAAAACCAAGCCCTAAAGACCAGGCAATTCTTCCCCTTACGGTTCCCATTGCATTATCAAATTCAACCTGACTACTCGTTCCGTCATCCCCTGCAGTCCGCGCTACAAATGCCCACGATCCTCCGGAATTCTCCCAAAGTTCAAATGAATTTCCGCCGGTTGCCGGTACTCCGCCAAAAGTTTCATTATTTTCATAATAAATGTAATAGTCCAGTTTTTTGGAATTCAAACTGTTAAATGTAGCCCCTTGAATACTTGCTGTGTTACCGTTTGACCCGTCAGGATCTGTATCAATACCGATGTAATACATATCTGAAGAATAATTAGTTCTTCCGCCACTCCAGCCAAAGTATAAGTATGTCGCATCCCATGATAAAAAGTACGTACAGAAATTATCTGAACCAAGGTTCTGATTCGCACCAAACGCAGAAAAAATATTTATCGCAGAACTCATCGATACCGCACTTCCGGTCTGTGCTGATATCTGCGTCATTAAAAAAAAGAGAGAGACAATAAGTGAAATTTTCTTCATCGGATCCTTTCATTCTGTGAAGGTTATAAAATTTTTTTTGGTCGAACCACAACTTATCCCACAATCGTCTGATTAACCGATTGCCAGAAAACAATTAATGGTGCATTGCTGTTAGTTGCAAATTCACTGAATTTGAATTAAGAATGAAAGCCAATTTATTTGTTTTGAGTTTATGAATATACTCAGAAAATCTCTTCGCTTCAAAACAAAAACTGCCTTAAAAACTTGAGAGAAAACCATTAAAAAAATACGAGAGGAATCCTCATAGACGCTATCAAGTTGCCCCGCACACTATTAAGCGAATGATTGCCCGCCCTTTATAACCGCTTTTCAGAATAGCCGGCTAACTGCTCAACAGGAAAAGTTCAGCCGCGGACTCAATAGTTACGCTAACAACGGCGGACAAAAAAAAAGCCGGCTCATTTGAACCGGCTTTTTTAATAATAAATGAACTTTTACTCTTACTGCTGTTCGCGCTTTAC
>CAYYJL010000072.1:0-8782 GCA_964472245.1 uncultured Ignavibacteriaceae bacterium
ATCCGTTATCGGCATGTCCGGATTTTACAACAATTTTACTTCTCTGCCTCCGCGTATTCTATTGGGTATGCTCCCTTCCATCATACTGATTTTGTATGCGGGCTTTTTCATGAAACAAGGAACCGGTAATACTAATTTTAAGTACCTCACACAATTTCATACTATACGCATTCCCGTTGAAGTAATGCTGAGTATTTTATTTCATTACAGTATCATTTCCCGCTGGCAGACTATTGAGGGGAGTAACTTCGATATAATCTCCGGCTTAACGGCGCTCCCGGTTGCCTATTTCGGATACACAAAAAAATCTCTCTCAAAACCCTTCCTTATCGGCTGGAATGTACTCTGCCTGCTCTTGCTGTTTAATGTTGTCATCACATCAGCGTTTGCTATGCCGTACCCGTTTCAACTTATTTCACCTCAGCAGCCGAATATAGCAATAGCTTACTTTCCATTTAATTTGCTGCCCACGGTTATTGTTCCCCTGGTCATCTTGTCTCATATCATGCTTATCCGCAACCTGACCAATCGGGAAAAATGACAGACGGTTGTCTGCAATGGCTGACTGTTAAAAAATGCCGCACGCACCGTGCCTGATGATGTTCTCTCTGACTATATTTCTCAATTGTTTTTTAGGAAATATTTTCAATAGAACATGAATACAGAACAACTCTCCGCGCTCGGTTACTCGATTGAAACCGGCACTGCTAAGATGGATATTCCGGTAATCCACAATTATCTTGCAAATGAATCGTACTGGGCTAAAAATGTACCCTTACATATAGTGGAAAAATATGTGCAGCACTCGTTTAACTTTGGCGTGTTTTATAGAAATGAACAAGTGGGGTATGCCAGGGTTATAACAGACTATACAACCATTGCTTATCTTGGCGATGTGTTCATATTGCAAGAACACCGCGGCAAGGGGCTTTCCAAATGGCTGATGCAGACTATTATGGATCATCCCGAACTGCAGGGGCTTCGCCGCTGGATTCTGGCTACCGCAGATGCACACGGCTTATATAAACAATTTGGCTGGACTCCCCTGAAGATTCCGGACCGCTGGATGGAATTCCACAATCCCGATGTATATACAAAGAAAAATAATGACTGACAGTATAGCCCCCATAGAACTTTTTAATGCATGGTACGGAGAGCACCTCTCTGTTTCTCAAAGTCCTGTTCCGGCTGCCTGCTGCCTTTCGACTGTTGGAACGGATGGTTTCCCCAATGCGCGCTTTGTTGCTCTCAAGGCCGTTCATCATGAAAAGTTCGTAATTACCGGCCCGCTCAATTCACGCAAATTTGATGAGCTGGCAACAAACAACAGGGCAGCGCTTACATTCTGGTGGCAGGAAACTCAAAAACAAATCCGCATTCAGGGGTATTCATCCCCTGTATCAGAAGAACATGCTGATATATACTTCTCAGAACGGGACCGTGAATCCCGCCTGGCAGCCCTGGCAAGCAGTCAGGGAAAGCCGGTTGCAGACCCGGATGAGCTTGCAGCCCGCCTGAACAAACTCATTGCTGAATATGACGGGAAAGAGATTGTGCGTCCGGTTGACTGGGGCGGTGCAGCTATTGAACCGCTCCGCATTGAATTTTTAGAATTCCGTGCCAACCGCCTGCATGTCCGCACTTTATATACAAAATCAGACGGCGGCTGGCAAAAGATTTTCCTTCAGCCGTAAAATCGTATATATACGGAAAACTACTTTGATTGTTTCCCCTCAAGGTAACTGAACACGGCGGAAAAATCCATCCGCCCCATCCCGCTGTTTGCTGCTCCGGCATAAATTTCCTTGGCGAGGTTCGCCATATATAACGGCTGATCATGTTCAAATGCGGATAGTGCTGCAAGGTGAAGGTCTTTATACATAAGCTCCAGCGGAAACTGTACTTCATACTTTCCTGTTTTTATCATCTCTGTTTTTGCTTTCGTGAATGGTGCAATAACGGGCAGATTTGGCAGCACCTCCAGCAGAAAGTCCCGGGATATACCCATCTTTTCCCCCAGCAAAACCGTTTCACCAAACACTACCATCGACTGCGCCAGCATGGCATTCACCAGCATTTTATATGCACTTCCTTTTCCCGTTTCCCCGATATGCATAAGCTTCTGCCCCATTTGTTTGCAGTAAGGTTCAATCTCTTTGATATCATCTTCTCTGCCGCCTGCAGCAAAAACAATCTCCGCATTCTCCGCTGCTAACTTGGAGCCCGCAACGGGCGCATCAATAAAGCGAATTCCGAACTTAGCCGCTTCTCCTGCCGCCTCCCTGCTGAATGAAGGATTCACCGTTGAGCAATCCACCCATATCGCACCTCGCTTCATTGCGGAAAGCCATCCTGCTGCACCCCAGAATAAATCTTTAACAACCGCCGGATTAGAAAGCATGCTAAATACTATATCTGCATCCCGCACTGCATCAAAACCGGATTCGGCTGCAACCGCACCCAGCTTTGCTAATTCATCTGCCGGTCCTTTTGTTCTATTATATACGGTCAGCAGTGTACCCTTTTTAATCAGGTTCGCTGCCATCCTGCTCCCCATAATTCCCAAACCTATAAATGCAATCTTTTTCATCTGCTTCCTTTCTTTTTATTAGGGTTATTAATTTTTGTCCATGGCGGATTTGACTTCATGGCCGCCTCATACACGGGGCACCCCTTTCCATGTGCCCCCGGAAGATATCCTATGCTGATGAGAAACTCCTTGGTAATTTCGCCGCCGGTGAATTTAAATGTTTTCTTAAAAAGTTTCGTCCACTCTTCATGCGTTTTTCCCAGATGTGAATCCAGCCAGTTCCGGAACGACCCATACTCTTTTTGCAGCTGAAGGATAACATTTGCATTATATATCGCTGCATCAATTTTTAATTTGTTCCTGATAATGCCCGCGTCAGTAAGCAGCCGTTCCCTCTCTTTTTCTTTATATGCCGCAGTCTTTGTAACCGAAAAGCCATGATACGCTTTCCTGAAATTTTCCTGTTTATTCAGAATAATCGTCCAGTTTATCCCTGCCTGATTTATCTCCAGAACCAGCCTCCCGAAAAGTTCATCATCATCCGGAATGGTGAATCCGTATTGCGTGTCATGATACAACCGGTGCGGACTTTCCATATCCATTGTTTCAACAGCTTCACAATATGTCTTAAATCCTGCCAATACCGGCTCCTTTCATAATAACTTCCGTAAATACGGCTGCAATGATAAACAAAATATGCTTATTTTTATATGTGCGTGTGATAAATGGAGCATATTTTCAGAAAATACGAAATTATACGTTCGGTTTCATAATCCCGAACGATTGCATTCTCATAATTCTCTAATTTTTAACCGGAAATTGAGAAAGATATTTTTATGAAATCACCTGTTGCCGTTTTAATAACTCTTCTGTTCTGCTTAAAAGTGCAGGCGGCAGATTCCACAAGTATACGCTGGGATTCCTACGGAGTGCCGCATATTTCTGCGGGGTCGGATGCCGGGGCATTTTACGCCATGGGCTGGGCACAGATGAAGGCACACGCCAATGTAATCCTTCGTATATATGCAGGTGCGCGCGGCAGGTCGGCGGAATATTTCAGCGGTGAGAGCCATGTGCAAAACGATTTACTGGTCAGGAAACTGGCAATACCCAAGCGTTCGCAGGAATGGTTCCAAGCCCAGGATGAGGGAATGAAAACCATACTCCGCTCCTTTGCTGACGGGATGAATGATTTCTGCAGCAGGAACCCCGGAGAAATTTCAGCGGAAAACATCGCCGTTCTCCCCGTTAAACCGGAAGATGCACTTTCAGCATTGCAGTTGAACTATCATGTTATGGTGGCGGGGTTTGACATATTCCGGCAGTCTGCCGAGTGGAAATCCGCGGGCTCAAACGCATGGGCAATAGCTCCGAAAAAATCTGCATCTGGTAATGCCATGCTGCTCATTCAGCCGCATCCCCCCTGGGCGGAGAGCTTCCTCTTCTTTGAAGCGCATATCACGGCACCCGGACTAAATTTTTACGGTATCGCAATGGCAGGCACACCGGTTATGGCAATGGGCTTTAATCAACATCTCGGCTGGGCTCTTACTTTTAATCAGGCAGATGCCTCAGATCTGATACAGCTTGAAGTTGATGAGGACACCTATAAAATAAACCACAAACCGGAAAATTTTTCCGTCACCTATGATACTATCCTCGTAAAACAGGATAATGGATATAAACGCATTGCAGTTCCATGCAAGGAGTCCCGGTTCGGATATATACTTGAGGAAAAGGAAGATTATGCACTTGCCCTCAGGATTTCCGGATTAGAACGCCCGGGAATGCTCCGCCAGTTTTACATGATGTGCAAATCCGGTTCACAATCGCAGTTTATGGAGACGGTTTCCATGATGCAGCTCCCTCTGCAGAATATCATCTATTCTGATGCTGGCGGAAACATTGCCCTCGTGTATAACGGACTCATTCCACAAAGACCCGGCGGCAGCTATGCAGACTGGGCAGGCATTATACCACCGGAAGAAGAAGGAAGTATGGTATCAGCATATATACCGTGGGAGAATCTCCCCAAGCTGATTAATCCCTCATCGGGATTTATTGCTAATTCAAATAATTCCCCTTTTACAAGCACCTTCCCCTTTGTAAAAAATACATGGGGCTTTCCGGAGTACGCATACCCCGGTGAGTATATACCGTTTGATTTCCGTGCCGCCCGTTCCTTGCGCATGATTACGGAAAAAGATAAGCTCAGCTTTGAGGATGTTGCCGCCATGCAGGCATCAACTCATGCTGAACTTGCCGACAGGGTTCTGCCGGAGCTGATTACATACGCTAAAGAATCCGGGGAGGATATACTCATGCAGGCAGCCGGTTTGCTTGAATCATGGGACCGCAGCACATCACCGCAAAGTAAAGGGAGTGTTATATTTGGCGCATGGTATTTTGCAGCAAGAAGAGGTGAGATGTTTCAGACTCCCTTTGACCCTGCCCGTCCGTTGGAGACACCGGCTCAATTAACCAAGGATGCCCTTAAACAATTACTCCCGGCCGTTAAACGGCTTGCCGAACGTTACGGCTCCATTGACCTTGCATGGGGCGATATATATAAATCATCTTTTAACGGTACAACTGCCGCAGGCGGACCGGGGCTCGGTGAACTCGGGAGTTTTAATGCCGGCTTCTACTCCCGTGATGACAAAAACATCTTTAACCTTGCCGGAGGCACAGCTTTTTCCTGCGTGGTGGAATTTGCCGATACCATAAAAGCCGCCGGCTTATTATCTTACAGCAATGCAACGCAGCCCGGTTTCCCTATCAGCACCAATCAACTGGAACTTCTCATCCAAGGCAAACTCCGCCCCGTGCTGTTTTCTGAATGGGAGGTACAGGAGGGAACCCGCTTGTTAGAAAAATTAATCCTTCCGCCTCATTAAATTTTTATTTTACTGCCGCCGTTAATATCTTTGGCATACAGTTCTATGTCAGATTTAACTTATAACGGGAAGTACGCATGGCAGCATTAACAAAACCGCAGGCAGAAAAAATCCTGCGGGAAAAATTCGGTTTTTCCTCTTTTCATCCGCTTCAGTGGGAGGTTATTGATAACATCCTTAAAGGTAAACGGACACTGCTGATTGAAAAAACAGGATTTGGTAAATCTCTCTGTTATCAGTTTCCGGCAACGGTTATGGAAGGGCTTATCATTGTCTTTTCTCCTCTTATTGCACTCATGCGGGATCAGGTGCGCAGCATGGAAGAGAAAGGAATCAGGGTTGCCTCAATTAATTCCGGAGCAACGCAGGAGGAAAACGCCGAAGTAATACACTCCGCCCTTTCCAATCAGCTGGATTTGTTATATATAGCACCCGAGCGGATGGAAAATGCTGAATGGATTTCCGCAGCAAGGGAAATGAAAATTGCAATGATTGTTATTGACGAGGCACATGGTATCTCTCAATGGGGGCAGAGCTTCCGCCCCAACTACCGTAGAATTGTTAACCTGGTCAGTCTGCTCCCTAAGACATTCCCCGTTCTAGCCGTCACGGCTACTGCCACTCCCCGCGTTGAAGCAGATATTAAGACGCAGATTGGTGATGATTTTATTTCTATCCGCGGCAACCTGCTCCGGCCCAATATCCGGCTGACGGTTATACGTGTCAGCAGCGAAGATGAAAAGTTTTTATGGCTTGCCGGGTATTTTGATAAACTCCCCAAAACCGGTATTATATATACCGGAACACAAACCAACACGGAATTATTCTCCAACTGGATGCAGTTTCTCGGCCATAAATCGGCAGCGTACAGCGGGCGGCTTGATTCGGAAACAAGAAAATCGGTTGAAGAAAAATTTATGAATAATGAGTACGACTGTGTTGTCTCAACCAACGCCCTGGGTATGGGCATTGATAAACCCGATATCAGGTTTATCATTCACACGCAAATGACGCAGTCACCCGTTCAATATTATCAGGAAATAGGCAGAGCGGGCAGGGACGGCAAGGAATCGTACGCAATCCTATTTTATAATCCGGTTAAAGATCATGAACTGCCATTGGCTTTTATAAACAGCAGCAAGCCGGATATATCCAAATACAACAAAGTAATAGCAGCAGTTAAAAAGGAACTGCTCGGTCAGCATGATTTGATACGCAGAACAAATCTTAAACGGACAGAACTTACCGTTATCCTCGCCGACCTAATAGATCAGAAAATTGTGACTCCGTTTGAAGGTAAATCAAAAAAGTATTTTTACAATTCGGATGCCGGAAAACTTGATTTCTCCGGTTTTGAACAATTCAAGTCTGCACAGATGGAGGATTTCCACAAAATGGTTGAATATGTAAATCACTCCGGCTGCCGTATGCAGTATCTCTGCAGTTATCTGGGGGATACATTAACAGGCAACTGTTCCATCTGCGATAATGACAGGGGCGCTGCCAAACCATTTCTCCCCAATGAACAGAGCAGGGAAAAGCTTGTCAAATTCAGGGAAACCTATTTTCCACTGCTCACCGTTACATCACAAAAAAGCAATATCATCAATGGTGTTGCCGCTTCCTATTACGGAATTTCCAACGTGGGTGAAGCCATACACCGCTCCAAGTATGAGAACGGGGGAAACTTTCCGGATTGGCTTTTGGCTTTAACAATAAAGGCATTCCGGAAGCAGTTTAAGGATGTATTGTTCCACTATATTTTATATATTCCCCCTACTAAATCAGGAGATTTGGTTAAGTCTTTTGCCGAAAAGTTGTCAGCCGAATTGAACATTCCGCTTCTGCATGACCTGATAAAAACACGGACAACGACGGAACAAAAGATTTTTCAAAGCGTCATTTCAAAAAAGGATAATGTGAAAAATGCTTTCACCTGCACAAATCCGCAGATGATTGAAGGAAAAAATATTTTATTGTTTGATGATATCTTTGACAGCGGCACAACTATTAAAGAAGTAGGAAGAATGCTGACCGGACTTGGTGCACATCTGATTGCCCCGCTTACCATTGCCAAAACTGTGGGCGGTGATATATCTGACGGAGGTGACGATTGATTACTTCCTCTGAATATCCGTTCTGGATTTCCATCGCCCACCTGCCCCGCTGGCGCACGGAAAAAATTAACCGGCTTATTGTTCTCCTTTTACATGAGAAGAAAATTTCACTTCAGGAGTTTTTTTCCATGGATAAAACCGGCTGGGGCGATATATATCCATTTGACGCTAAAGAACTGGAAGATCTCACCCAGGCAAAACTCAATCTCCCTCAAACCACCTTTATAGCCGAGCAGCTGCAAAATGAGGGATTTTCCATTATTCCGATAAATTCTCCTGATTATCCTTCGGTGCTGAAGGAGAACTTAAAAGTTTCACAGAGCCCCTCTCTCCTCTACACCAAGGGGCGTATCTCAATGCTGCATGAAGATATTACCGCCATAGTCGGCTCCCGCAAAGCAGGTCCCGAAGCACTTACCTTCACCGATGTTGTTGCCCGTAAATGTGTGAAGGAACAAAAAGTTATCGTCAGCGGATTTGCAAAGGGAGTGGATAAACAAGCCCTTGAAAGTACTCTCAAAGCAAATGGAAAAAGCATTATTGTTCTTCCGCAGGGGATTCTGACATTCGGTACCGGTTTTAAGCAGTATTATGAGCAGATTATTAACGGGGAGGTTCTGGTACTCAGTACGTTTTTCCCTAAAGCCGGGTGGGAGGTCGGTCTTGCAATGGCGAGGAATGTATATATATACGGACTTGCGCGGGAAATTTATGTGGCAGAATCTGAAGAAAAGGGAGGTACCTGGCAGGGGGCAACAAACGGCCTCAAGCGAAACCGCACAGTGTATATACGCCATCCGGAACCCCATGAAAAAAATGCAAACCTGAAACTCATTTCACTCGGCGCTGTTCCCGTTGATGCCAATGGTGAAGTAATAAATCAGCCGATGGATATACCTCCCCGGAAAGAAAAACCTGAATCTGAATCCACCCCTAAACCAGGGACATCTCAGGATTCTCTTTTTTAGTATATATCAACCCAGCATGCTCTCCGGCATTCTGACGGCAATAACCCTTCCCTTAACAGTAACAATTCCGTTGGCTGCAAGGGTTATCTCCGTTATTACTTTCTTTTCCTTGACCTCAACGATCGTGCCGCGCAATTCGAGCTCAACACCAAGCGGAGTGGGTTTAAGGTAATCCACCTGCAGCGATGCTGTTACAAAACGGAAAGCCGGCAGCGTATCCACGTCCCGCCCCTCCCGCTTATATGAAGCAAGCGCAGCCGAACCCGTGCC
>CAYYJL010000073.1:0-8734 GCA_964472245.1 uncultured Ignavibacteriaceae bacterium
GATTCTTGAGCGTGGAGCATCCGGCATGGAATCCGATATATCTCTTCCCTTTTGACAATGCATCAATAATCCCTGCTGCTGCCTGTCTATCATTATCAGTCAGGTTAAATAAAAGCGGCGGGGCATCATCCACAGGAAAGCCGAACATCTTTCCCGCAAGCAAAGCATTGTGCATTACATTATGCCTGCTGTCATCTTCATCAAGGGTAACATGGTTCAGGAAGCCCAGCTCGGCAGTATTAACCCTTTTATATCTTATCCCACCCCTTTTCCCTGCCCCGATGAGCATAGCAATAATATTATACTCTTTTCTGTTAGCGGGATATACATTAATAGAGTGTGTGTATCTTCCCCTCAGCTGTAAAACATATTTCAGCGATGCAGCTGCCCCCTCCTTAAGAAAATTAAAATAATGTACCTTAGTAAATAACCCGGTGCGGATATATATATCTTCAACCCCCTTGTACATAACAAGGGCATCTATTTCCATATTGGGTTTGTTGGTTTTCAGGAGCTGCAGTGCGGGTGTGAACATCAGGGCATCCCCGATACCTGAAAGGGCTATAACAAGCAGTTTTTCTTTTTGCATATAAGAAAAGCCGCTGAATCTTCTGCAATGTGCGCAGGTATACATTCAGCGGCTCTTAAGATTTTATTATTTTAATACCGTATCTTGTGATTGCGGTACGGCAGCCGGATTCAGCATGGTCTTTCTTCTTTCCAATTCCTGAATCTGTCCCTTAATCGAAGGATCATTCGGGTAGAATACTTCCACTTCCTTCAGCAGGGCAATTGCCTTATCAAACTCATCAAGATTGCTGTATATCTCCAGCAGTAAGCGGTAAGAGTTATACGGGTTGCTTAAATCTCCCGGACTGCTGGTTTTCAGCTCGAGTGCTTTTTCTTCAACCTCTTTAACAAACTCACGGTACTTCTCTTTCGCTCCTGCTACATAGTAGAGGGAGCTTAAGTCAAACTGCAAGCGGTAATCCATCGGCATTCTTTTTCTTGGTATCACTTTTTCCATGTGATCAAGCACAGCTATGGATTCATCATTGTTTCCGGAATTCTGATAATACAACGCAAGGCGGATAAATGCATTTCGGTAGTTCTGTGATAACCGCTGATGATTTTCATCAAAGAACACATCTGAATCAGCTATACCGCGGAACTTCATGCCCGGTCTGTAGTCCTTACTGAATTCATCAGGATTTGAGTCAAATATCTGCGAACGCAGGATTGCTTCATCAACATACTCTCTGCCCGGCTGACGTTTAACAGGCATAAGGCGCATTGCCATACCTTCCATACGGAGATAGTCACCAAGCCCTATTTTACTGTCTTCGGTACAGGTTACTGAAAAATATACCGGACGCTCCCAGTTAAAGTTTTCAATAATTTCACGTGCCATTATATCCTGCACACGGATTGCCTGGATCTCTCCGGCATTTATCGTAGGATTCATGGTAAAGGTGATCTTACCGTTATTAATCAAAGCTGTATCAGTTATTCCAAATTCCGCATAAACGTGTTTGGGCACTGGTACGTTAAGCTCAAGTGGCTTAAACACAGTCGGCCGGATTCCCTGTATGCCGACATCGGAGATTTTCATCTTCACTTTAGGATTTCCGTATGGCTCAAGATGCTTTAACTGCCGTATATACCACGGGGTATTCAAAAGGGAAAGGTTCACAATCCGCACATCCCTCCGCACTCCTTCAACATCCTGCAGATACCAGAGCGGGAATGTATCATTATCACCATTGGTAAACAGTATAGCATTCGGGGCACAGCTTTGCAACAGGTTATAAGAATAATCCCAGGGCACCCAGTTATTGGAACGGTCATGTGTATGATAATTTGCCTGCAGCATTCTGCCCGGTATTAAGATAACACCCAGCAGCAATATCGGCAGAACAATGGCGGGTTTAAATTCAATTGAGCCGATTCTTTGATGAATAGCACCAATCAGACCGCGCACTCCTATACCAATCCATATACTGAATACAAAGAACGCACCTACATAAAAATAATCACGCTCTCTCGGCTGCGGCTGCTGCTGATTCTGATAAAACGCAGTCAGATAACCCATAAAGATAAACAGGACCATAAATACCGTTGCCATCTTCCAATCCCTGCGGAAATGGAAGTATATACCAAGCAAACCTATGAGGAGCGGTATGCCAAATAGTGAATCTTTTGCCTCGCCTGCAAAACTAATCCCCAATGGTTTTGCCAGTATATTACCCAGTCCGTTAAACGGCCAGGCATTGACACCTGAATCCTGATCCCATGATTCCCGGCCCACATAATTCCACAGCCAATAGCGGGTCATCATGTGATTCATCTGATAACGCCACCAGAAATCAAGATCACTGGTATATCCGTTATATACAATCTGCTGATGCGGTTCGGTTGCAAATCTTCTTTTAAAGGTTGGAAAATCACCATACTGCTCACGGTTCAGGTAAGAAACCAGTTCGGTAAAATCTTTTGGTTCATTTTCGTTCATCGGAGGATCCTGATTTGCACGAATCTTAACCATTGTATATGTTGAAAATCCGAGCATAATCAGTATAAGGGACATCCCCACAAGATGCAGGGTTGGTTTGTTGTTCTTTACTGTGTAGGATACAAAAAAGGCAAGTCCGCCGATGACCAGTGCAATAATCACTAATGCTGTATTGGTGTTGTTGCCTGCAACAGTCTTTAATAAATTTGGAAGAATTTTTACAACACCGGGATAGGTAACAAACAGTGCGATACCGCCAATCAGCAGTGACACATAAATTGAACTGGTGTTAATAAGCTTCTTGTAGTTGATACCGATAAAGATAAGACTGATAATCCCGATAAATACTTTGAACTTGTTGTCAAACGCAGCATATTCTTCCGGAGAAGGAGGGTTACCGGATTTTTCTCCGCCCCACATTATGAATGCAAATATCAGTACAATTGCTCCGTGAATCAGCAGCATATATCCGGACTGCTTTGCAACCTGTTCATCGGTCATATACTTGCGGAACATGATAATCATTACCACAGCTATTATTGCCAGTACGCTCATCAAATGCACACCGGTAGAAAACCCGATAAGCAATGCTATCAGCAGAAGGTATTTTTCATTATCCTTTTCATCCGCTTTTTCATTCCATAACATCATCAGATACACAATAGCAGCCAAAAGAACGGTGCTCATTGCGTATACTTCCGCTTCAACACCGTTGAACCAGAATGTATCACTGAATGCAAAAGAAAGCGCTCCTATTGCTGCAGATATATACGTGGCAAGCGCTTCCATGAGTGAACCCGGTTCAGCTTTTTTGTAATTGCGGATAAGTTTCACAATAACAAAATAAAGAAAGAGAACTGAAATAGAGCTGGAAAAAACTGATACCATATTAACGCGGTATGCAATGTTTTCCGCAAACGGTATCATGGATACTATTTTGCCGATTAATAGAAAAAACGGTGTTCCGGGAGGGTGGGGCACCTGCAGATAATACGATGCTGCTATAAACTCGCCGCAATCCCAAAAGGATACGGACGGCTGCACCGTTAAAATGAGTACCAGCGTGGATATTACAAACACCGCCGCGGCAATAATTTTGTTTAACTGATTAAAATTCATTCAGTCCTCTGTAAGTTTGTACTGATTCTGTTTTATTTCTTGAATAAGTTATCTAAATCTTCTTTTGATTTGTAGGAAACATACCTCTTATGTATTTCCTGCAATTTCTTCATGGTAACCGAGTCAAAATCCTCGTCATCTTTTTGCCTCTGCACCATTTTGCGGTACTCCTCTTTGTCCTGCGGACTCATGGAGGATGCGTACCTCTTTAGTGCCTCTAACAGCTTATTTTGTTCCCTTGCGGACATAGTGGTTTCCTCAGAAAATCAAGACTTTAAAGATACATATTTTCGCCGTTTTAGAGGGCAAATTTCTTAGGGATTTTCAACCCCCTTTTCCCTGTATCCCGTATAAATACTCTTTTTAAGACCTGTATACCAGCTTATTGCCTGTAGAAATAAGTCTCAGGTTTCTGCAGACATCATCAAACTTTCCCTGTTTTCAGTCATATTTTTAGCAAAATAGGAGGGGGAAACCCCTGTATGCTGCTGAAAAGCTTTGGTGAATGTTACCCGGTTATTAAACCCGGCTTTTTGACCAATGCCGTCCATTCCCATAATTTTATTCTCCCCTGCTGCAATAAGACGGATTGCCTCTTTTACACGGTGCCCGTTTAGATAGTCATTAAAATTCATGTTGTATTTTTGATGTATTGCTTTCCCCAGATATGTTCTGTTGGTACTCAACATCTCCGCCAGTTTATATGCAGTAAGAGATCCATCCAGATACACCTTTTCTTCCAGTATGAGTTTTTCTAACCGGGTAATAATATTTTTTACGATGGTGCTGTCCGGCTCTTTTTTCCCTGCTATTTTATCTTCAGGCGTTTCATCAACTTCCGGCGGAGTGTCCCCATCATCTTGTTCGGTTTCGTTGAAAGTACCCGGACCTGATTCCTGAAAAATTCCTATCGGCTCGGCATTATACACATTCGCCAGCTGCAGGTTTTTGCTGATAAGTACCCTGTAAGAATTTCTTAAACGGACAAAATACACTACAAATATTGCCAAAGAAAAGCCAATGAGCACCAAAATTAAAAACAGAAGAGTGTTTTCCCTTTTAATATTTTCAATTTGTTTCAGGGAATTAATGTAGTTGTGCTGTGCATAGAGATGCAGAATTTTGGTCCGGTTCAATAAGGAGTCTGAAGTCTTGTTAACCCGCATCAGTTTTTCAAGATAAAGATTTTCATTTTTATAATCATCGGTTGCCGCAAAAACCCCGGTGAACACCTTATACATGTCTGCTTTATATTTCAGATCGGGTAACCTGGCTTCAAGTTCCTCCGCTTTGCGTAATACCTTGAGTGCTTCGGCATACTTCCCTTCACGGAACAACAGATCACCTTTCCCAATATATATACCGGTAATTTCCCTCTGATCATGAAAACGCAAAGCAAGCTCACTTGCCCGTTTGTAGTATTCCTCTGCTTTTTCCGGCTTGTTCATAAGCAGGTTCACTTCCATCAGCTTCCGGAACAGATAAACTAATCCTGTCGAATCATTGCCTGACATGCCGCGGTTATTCAGAAACTCCAGCGTTTTCAGAAACTGTGCTTCGGCTTCTTCATACCGTTTCTGCTGAATTCTGATGAGCCCCAGATTATTCTGCAGGGTACCGATATGCCACTCCTTAGGTTTGGAAGCATGAGCGGAAAGAACCTTATTATAATATATCTCTGCATCATTGTATTCCCCCGCATAAAAATGCATATCTGCTATCAGTGTTAAAATGGTTGCCATGCTGTCTTCAGGTATGCCCATTTCTTTGAGTCTGTCCATGGAGCGCAGTGCATACATCATTGCGGAATCCGCCACCGAAGCATCCCGGTAAACAATTGCCTTAAACGTATATATCGGCTCAAGATGATAGTCCTGCCCGGAGCTGTCCGCCAGCCGTTCAGCTTCATTCAGCATGGCGATCTGGCGGCTAAATTCATAAAAGCGGTATGAATGAATTAATGTCTTTATTTTAAGAGAGGTAAGCTTATAACGGTTAGCGGCACCAAGGTACAGAGTACTGAGAACCTTGCCTGAATCCGGGGTTGCATTGTACATGAAAATCATCAATCTGTCTTCCACCTCCCCTGCCTTTTTCGTATCAAGCCCAGGAAGTACTTTCAGCAGACTATCAACGGATTCCGCACGCGCAAAACACCCCAGAACTATACAAAACATTACAAGGAAAAATTTATTCATTGCCGACAAAATGATAAATAGTATTCTAATATAATCAGCTTCAATACTTTTTCAATTAATTATCTTTTGTTAAGTATTCAGACCGCTTTTTTTTCATTACCATAATTTGTGTTAACCACGCCGCTCTTCATAAACACGGAAGGGCTTACCCCGGTGTGTTTCTTAAAAACAGCCGCAAACGTTACCCTGTTGTTAAATCCGGACTGCTCTGCTATGCCATCTATGCCAAGGTGGGCAGACTCACCCGAACTCATCAAAACCACAGCGTGTTTAATGCGGTAGCCGTTAATTAAATCCCCGACGCTCATTCCAAAAGTGGTTTCAACCATTTTATAAAGGTATGTCCTGTTGGTATTCAATTTATCTGCAAGAGAATGGCTGTTAAGCTCTTTATCAAGAAAAATTCTATTTTCCACCATCAATGTTTCTAATCCGGTTTTAATCCGGTTCAGCACTTCAGGTTCAATCTTACTTAATTTTACCGGTTTTTCTAAACTTGTCTCTTCATTACTACCCGGGTCAAAATCTTCTGCTGCCGGATATTTTTCAGCATCGCCCGGGGAAATCCCAAGGGGAGCGGCGGTGTTAAGATGAATAAACTCCAGGTTTTTCCGCACAAGGAGTTTATGTGCTTTATTGAGGCGTATATACAAAATCAAAAAAACAAGTATGCCGGCTGATATTACAATTAATATCAGTACCATCAGATTGCTTTCTCTTTCCAGCCGTACCACATCCTGCCGCGCATTTTTATATTGATGTTGCGCATAAATGTGAAGAATTCTGGTGCGGTTGAACAGGGAGTCTCGCGTCTTATTTGTTTGCATCAGTTTTTGAATATATTTGCTTCCGGATGGATAGTCCCCTTGAGATCGGTAATAATCTGCCAATCCTTCATATAGCGCTTGAAGCAATGATATGTTGTTTTTGCCGACTTCCATCGCCTCTCCTTTTTGCAGCAGCGGAAATGCTTCTTTCGGCTTGCCTGCCAGAAGATAAATTCTTGCCTGTCCGATATAAAGTCCGGACAATTCTTCAAACTCCCGGATTTTTTCAGTTAAGGCAAAACCGCGGCTGCAGTATAGCTGAGCTTTTACAGGATTACTCGTTGCTATATAAAGTTCCATCAATTTCCGGCTCGTATAAATCATTCCGATTGAGTCACCAAGACGGATGTGCCCGGTTAAGAGTATGCTGTCAGCCAGCAAAAAATAGCGTTCTGCCTGCTCATACCTGTTTTGTGCAAAGTTAATCAACCCGAGATTATTATTTAAGGTAATATACCGCCAGTGTTTTACACCTTTAGGCAGCTCGTTTAGTATTCGTTTATATATATCTGCTGCCTGGTCATACTCCCCGGCATAAAAGTGCATATCGGCAACTATCTGAAGTACATGGTGCAGGTCATCATCTGGTTTATATTCTACCAGTAAATCTTTTGCGGCTAATGCATACAATAAGGCAGAATCCGCCTGAGCATTATCCCTGAATACCACAGCCATAAATTGATACGCTGCTGCCAGGTCTGTAAACAACTCTTCGCTCCTGGCAAGAGCAGCCGCTGCACGCAGATTGCTTATCTGTATATTAAAATCGTAAAAACGGTAAGAATGCACTAAAACAGCTATCTCCAGTAAAGCCAGATTGGATTTTTTCGCCTCCGCCAGCAGGTACTCTGATAACGCTCTTCCTGAATCCGATTGCAGATTATACAGATACCCTATCAATTCAGCGAGCACTACCCTCATTTCATCCCCCTTTTTTGATTTCACCTGCTCAAGTAAGTTCTGTACTCTATCCGATGCATCAATATGGCTACCAGCCACAATAAAAATCAAAAGAAAATAAAACTTCATTCGCAAAAAATTATAAAAACAGACGGATATTTTAGTAATCTAATCAATATTTAAGAGAAAATTCAATTCAATATCTTAGACCTGTCCTTAAAAGCTCATCCGGGCTTGTCTCTGATAAAGAATAAGACTCCAAATTCAACATGTTTCTCAGTCATTCCCTGGGGCAAAGTTGTAAAGATTGACAAATCTTTACAACAATAAAATTTTTTTCATTTTTCTCCAATTTAGATTCGTGCTGCTTCAGTAATTAATTTATTCATTCAAGGAGTTAACGATGTCAGCGTTACGTGTGTGTATTACAATTCTCTTTTTTCTGCTCTCAGCCGGTCGGTTATTTTCGCAATGGACAACAGTTGGTTCTGCTGGTTTTACTGCAGGTTCAGCATATTTTACAACCATTGATGTTGCCGGAGGTGTACCGTATATCGGCTTTGCGGATGGGTCTGCAAGTTCAAAAATGACTGTCCAGAAGTATAATGGATCAGCCTGGGAAATAGTCGGCACAGCTGGTTTCTCTCCGGGGGGCGTGGATTATACCGTTATGCATTTAATTGGCGGAGTCCCATACGCTGCATTTAAGGACTATGCGAATTCTCAAAAAGCAACTGTTATGAAATATGACGGCTCCTCATGGGTTTATGTGGGTTCTCCGGGGATTTCAGCAGGCACTGTAAATGAGCTCTCCCTCAGTTCGGATGGCACCTATCCTTATTTAGCTTATCAGGATGTGGCTAATAGTAATAAGATTACCGTACAGAAATTTAACGGTTCAACGTGGTCAGTTGTTGGTACGGCAGGAATTTCCACAGGAACCGGCTCCGGTGCTTCTCTCTATATTTACAATACAACACCATACATTGCATTTAAGGATGCCGGGGTAGGCGGCGGCAAAGCAGTGGTAAAAAAATTCAACGGTTCCTCGTGGGTTAATGTGGGTAGTTCCGGTTTTTCGGCAGGGATAATTAATTCTCCTTCACTATTTGTTTCCAATGATACGGCATATATAGCATATTCAGACAATGCGAACAATAATTCTCTCACCGTCATGA
>CAYYJL010000074.1:0-8658 GCA_964472245.1 uncultured Ignavibacteriaceae bacterium
GTGCTTCTTAAAATTATCAAGTATCGCCTGCCAGCCGGCTTTTTGCATTTCCGGGAAATTTTGGGTTTCTGCATCAAATGTTTCGGTAACGGTTACCTCGCCGCCGTTCTGGGTAAAGAGGATATCCACTGTCCGGTCATCGGCCATTTTATAGCTGATTCTTTTATGCTCCTCTACGCCGGTATAAACTCCTTCAAAATCAAACCCGAAACTGCCGTCCTTTGCCTCCATGCGGTAGTTGAATGAACCGCCAGTGCGCAGGTCGTTCTGTGCTTTTGGGCATGCCCAGTCATCTGAAGCAAAATTCCATCCGGTTACGTGATTGGGGTCAGTCCAGCACTTCCATACTTTTTCTAAAGTCCCGCTAACTGTTGTTTCTACCGTTATTTTTGTAAATGCCATATATATTCTTCCTAAAGTTTATAACTGAATTGTACTACTTCTGATTCTGAAAAACACTCTGTTTTCCGGTAAAATTCTATAGCTCTTTCGTCATCGGCATCCGCCTGAACATATACTTCATTGTAACCTTTTGAAGCGAAATACCTTTTTATTTCAGAAATCAGCAAACGGCCTGCACCCCTGCCCTGAAAATCGGGATGCACCGCCAGGTCATAGATATAAGCCGAAGGTTTTCCGGAAATATATGAGAGAATTGTATATACCGTTGCTCCACCGATAATTTCATCATTATTTATTCCGGTAAATACATGGAATCCCGATGTCTGCAGAATCTCAGCCAGTTCTTTATCACCATGATGGATATATTCCTCTCCTTCAAATACGATGGCGAATATTGCAATCAGTTTCTTAAACTTCAATACATCAACCGGCCGGAGCAGCATTATCTCAAATTCCATAATATCGTTATTTTATATTTTGGGCATCTTAGAAAAGTCCATATACAGCTGACTCCAGCAATGCCCGTCCGGGTCTGCAAAACCAAATACGTACATCCACCCGCCGACCTCTGACGGTTCAGCGTAAATTCTTCCGCCTGCTTTCCGTACTGTTTCAGCAAAAGCATCAACTTCTTCTCTGCTTTCAGCATCTATGTTCATGAGCATCTCATTTCCCGAGGCGGTATCTGAAATTTTATTGGGAACATAGCGCTCAATCTCACTTTCCGGAAAAAGCATTAACACAAATTTCTGCTCGCCGATAAAAAAGCTCCCCAGGTGATCTGCTTTTTCATGCATCGGGTTTGGAGTGAATCCAATATTCTTGTAAAACTCCTTAGCCCGTTTAATGTCTTTAACGGGAAGGTTAAGCCACGCTTGTTTTATAGCCATGATATACTTAATCCTTCTCGCTTATTTCTTTAAGTTTTACAAGCGCCTTGCCCCACATATCAACAAACATTTCATGGTATTTCTCCTCTATATCCTGGTCAAGTTTGAATTCTGTTTTACCGCCCTCAAGTCTGGTAAGAATATAGTTTTCATACGCAGGAGCCCAGCTTTTCGCCTCTTCGCTTTCCGTATCCACAACCCCGTCACGAATCATCCCAAGGTGTTTTATGGATATATATTCAGGATATCTGCTCTCTGCAATCTCTGATATCATACCGCCGGTCTTGCCTTCTTCATCGGTCATCAGAAATTGTATGCTGTCGCCTTTGTTCCATCCGCCTTTAAAATAGGAGCCCTCCTGAAAAACCGAAGTCCAGTAACGGTATTTTTCATCGGTAACAATTGCCTCCCACACTTTTTCCGGCGAAGCATTTATCACAGTACTTACATTTAATTTTTGCATGGTCTTATCTCCTTAAGATGGTATTTTTGATGAGTCAGTAAACATTACCTCCCACTGATGTCCGTCCGGATCGGCAAAACAATCATAATACATCCAGCCGTGGTCTGCTGCTTCTCTGTATCTGCTGCCCCCGTTTTCCAGTGCAAGCCGCACCACTTCATCAACTTTTTGGCGGCTTTCAACTTCTATGGCAATCAAAACCTGCGTGCTTGTTCCGTCTGCAACCGGTTTGTGTGTGAAACTTCCAAAGTATTCGGGGGTGATGAACATAGAGTATATACTTCCCTCATTCATCACAAGACAGAGTGCCTTATCATCACTGTAGTTTTCATTAAAAGAAAATCCAAGAGCTGTCCAAAATGCACGTGTACGCTTTAAATCCTTTACGGGGAGATTAACAAAAATAGATTTAACCATACGGGTCTTTAATCCTTCAGGCAGTTTATATTATTTTACACACTAATAACTTTTCCCCGCAAATAAATTCTTCAGACCCCTTTACTTAAAATAGCTCTCTTGCTCAGATTTTCCAAACAACATAAATCAGATTGGGTTTACCGGATTCACATTTCCTCCTCTTCCTGACGGTAAATACTAACACTTTCCAAAAGTACGTGAGTATTATTATTATAAACCCTCGACTGCATTTTACCCCTTTTATTTTCGGCAGAAGCTTCAAAAGTTATTGAGGTATCGGTTACTTCCGTTATCGTAATTTCCCGGAGTACAGGGTAGGTGCTTGTCCCTATAATCTGCTTCAACAACACCACTTCATTGTTTTTGTAGCTCCGGAAATCAGAGTGAATTTCTCCCCGCAATAATTTAAACCGTGTCTGCCAGCAAACCTCGTTCATATCTAATGCAAGTGCCTCTTCTGTAATGCTGCCTTTTATCGCTTTAGATAATTTCTCTTCAATATTTCCATGTTCATTTACGGTTACGGCCCGGAATGCAAGCCCCAGGATAATATACATAGAAAACGCAGCACCGGCAGCTCCCGCCGCCAAAATAACTTTACTGACACCTTCCATATCAGATATATACAATATCGTATCCCGGACCGAAAGAAACAGCAGCACCGGAAGCAGTAAAAAATAATGAATTACGGAAATAAGCAGATAAATACTGTTTGCAGAGGAGGCAACCTCTTCTGAAAAAGGATTATGTACCCAGCCGGCAAATCCGGCGTATCCGGTACCTTCAGAGCCGGCTAACAGCGGAATAAAACAATAGGCTGCCATTATTAAAACTAATACCGCACTCCCTCTTCCTCTTTTCATTTAATTTAACCTTTCAAAGGATATCCCCTTGCTGCTCTGTACTGATCGGAATGCTATTTTGCCGGTCCGGCTGTTTTTATTTTCGTATGCAGGGTCAACTCCATCGGTTGTTTTACTTTCACCTATCAGGATGATGCTATCCTTGCCGGTGTATTCCAGATATATATCCACACCCGCATCGTTATACGGAGTTTCAAATCTGGAGTTAATAATTGAATATCCCGTAACTGAATCCTCATAGGCAACAGAATACTCCCCGCCGCTGCGTTGTTGATTGCTGGCAGCATTTAGATGTATCGTGTACATTGCATCCTTAATCATCCCACGGGCAAGAAGCAGGTTGCGCTCTTTAATCAGATTATTATTTTCCGAACTACCGCCTGATTCTGCATACCACAACCATCCTAAAATAAACAGCGTTATGATGAGAATCGGCAAGGAGGCAAGATAGACCGTCATATCATCACCAATTGGTATATACCTGAAGATAAAACCCGTGGCTGTTAAACCAAATAAAAGCGAACCTGCCGGTATTGCATATGTCCGCATATCCTGGGGGGCAAGCAGCAGTATGAGCACTGCACCCAAAGCAGCTATTGCCATCAGTGGGGTAGTGAAGTATTTTTTAATTCCTGGGGAATCCATCGTGTGTTTTACTTTGGCCGCTTTCTTATCTGCGGACTGTGCTATTAGGAAGTGTGATTTGCATATGTCTTAATTATAAGCGGCAATATACAAAAAACTGAAGCAAGATTTTCCCCTGTTGACATAGATTTTCCCTGCAGGGCATTAAAAAAGCCGCCCCCGGTGATCGGAGGCGGCTTCTATAACTATTCATTAATCTGCAGATTTTTCCCTCTCTGCAAAAAGGTGTTTCTCTTTACTTGTTCAAGATCATCTTCTTGGTGATGCTGAATTTACCAGCAGTCAGGCGGTAAACATATACACCTGATGAGATGCTGTAACGTGCTGCATCAAAAGTGATATTGTGCTGTCCTGCTTCAAATGTACCAGCTGCCAGTGTAGCAATTTCTCTGCCAAGCATATCAAATACCGTCAGGGATACTTCGCTCTGTGCCGGTAAATTGAATGAAATCACAGTAGATGGGTTAAACGGATTCGGGTAGTTCTGTGCCAATTCATAAGAATCAGCTGAACCAACCTGGCCTTTAACGCTGGTTAATGAACCGGATGACAACATTGCCATAGAACCCGGTGCATTAAAGAATCCCGGCATGTTAGATACCGTTGCGTTCACAACTTCTGCAAAGTTTGCAATAGTAGTATCGCGGGTCAGGTTTCCGGTGAAAGGTGAAAGGTTAAACTGTCCTGAGCCGAACATGCAGCGTACCATGGTCTGTCCGGTGATAATGCCTGCTGCAAAATCCAATGTTGCAAAAGGTGCAAGCACAGATGCGGTCACATCTATACCGGATACAACAACTTTTTCTGCTTCATAGAAGTTTAATAAAACTTTATCCTTGGTGGTTCCGTTTACAAAGAATCCGCCAAACAATCTTGTGCTGTCGCCGCTGATATTTACTAATACGGTGGAGTTAGCCGGAGCATTAATTTCTATCTGGTTTTTGCCCCACAGTAAATTACCGTCTAAATAGAATACGTTTAAGTCGTTTTGGCTTCCGTTGAGCGTAATGGCAAGATTGCCAACAATATTAGTATCAGTCTGTGCAAGAGTTGCAAGCTGTGCTGATAAGTTTTCTAAGTGCAGTTTAGCTGCAGGAAAATCCAGTACGCTGTCCTGTACAATACCGTCATCGGCGGAAAAGCCCATGGTTGAGGTAATATAGTTCTGATATACTGCTCTTCCATGATATACACGGCCAACCAAATACGTTAAATGATTGCCTACAACAAGTACATCACCGGAGTTTAACGGAAGCTGATCACCAACGGAATAACCGGTCAGATCTGCATATCCGCCCACTGCAAGTTTACCCTGAGTATCTGCTGATGGCTGAGTTAATGTATCTATAACAAAAAGATTAAACGGCTGTGCTGCGCCAAAGTTAAAGCTGTTAGCAGAAACATTGCTGTAATCAACCTGAACAGTGATGGTCAGTGTGGATGAATCACCTGCAGCCAGGTTGCCAACATTCCATATGCCGGTCAGAGGATTATATACGCCTGACGGAGCTGCTGAAATAAAATCAAAAACTGCTGAAAGCTGATCAGATACCTGAACGTTTGATGCGTTTACCTGTCCGATATTTTTAACAACGATGGTATATACAACCACGTCGCCGTCATTTACAATAGTTAAGTTTGCACTTTTGGCAACAGTAAGTTCAATCTGATTAAACCAGGTGATATTGCCCTGAACATTGCGATGTGCAACAGTCGGGGTAGCAAGGATAAGCTTCTGCTTTCCGTTAGGATCCGCTACGTGAAAATATTTTGTTCCGGCAGGAATGCCAACAGTACCTGATACACTTATAGTAGCTGAAGTCTGTCCGGAAACCGGAGTAATAGTAATAACGGGAGTAACACCGGTAGGGCCGGTAATAGTACTGGTAGTGCTCAGGGTGCCCTGTGACGCTGACAATGTCACATTTACGTTTGGCATTGCAATACCAAGATTATCAAAAGCTTTAACGGTAAAATTAATCGGCTGGCCGACTGTAAAATTCTGAGGCGGTATATCAACAAAAAATGAAGATAATCCTAATACATGTGCGTTTAAGTTTGCATCGGCAACAATCGCCTGTGCGCGCGCAACAACCGCTGCATCTCCGGTAACACCTGCAAGATTCAAGCCGTCGGCATAATGCCATAAAGCAAGCTGAACAGCTGCTGCTTCTTTCTGTTCGGTAGAAAGAGCACCCGGATAAGGGAATGCCTTAAACGGATAATAATTATTTAAAACGTAAGTAAGCATAGAATCAGTGGATGATACATCCTGATACGGCTGATTGTATGCCAGATTGTGGTTCAGGTCTATACAATAGAGATGAACCGGATTTCCGTCCACTGTTGCATTAAAAGTACCTGCAAAAACAGTTGTATTAAACGGAGCAGGGAGCGTCATATTCTGACCCTTATGGGTTCCTGTAACAGTAGCGGTGCTCTGTACATCTGCAAACAACGTAGCTGCTGACAGAAGAACTACCAGGCAAAGGTTGTAGAGAGTTTTCATTTGAATATTTCCTGATTAATGAATATTGCCTTCAGTAAACCAATAACCGCACCATTTATAACCTATTGAAAAACAAGCACTTAGTTCATCGGCCTTGAGACACCTCGTCTCATTTTGAGAATCAGCGTATCAGTTTTACATCGTAACCTCCGCCAATTTCAGTAAATTCTATTATTTACATGCCCGCCCTTTGGCATCATAAATGAATACTTTTGGCGGAGTTTTCAGAGTACTTTGTGGTTACCTGGTAAAGTCCCCGGGAGATCCGCGGATTTATACACATCGCATAGATACGCACTCGGAACCATCCCGACAGAAGAGTATTTCTTCAATGTAAGTTTTTCGTGTAGTTATTCGCTAAAATGGTATAAAAACCACCTTTGCGGGTTTTCTCTTATCTTAAATTAAGTCTAACAATTCAGGGCTTGTTATTGCTAATTTCTTTTGTTAAGTTTTCACATAATTATTATTTGGAGTGACCAAATGAAGACCCTGGGAATCTGTTTCTTTTTATCATTGTTTTACGTTCAATCTCTTTCCGCTCAGCAGTCGCCACCTTGGGAATGGCAAAATCCTTTACCTAACGGGTATGATTATTCAAAAATTATTGCCTTAAGTGAATCGAATTACTTTCTCTTCGGCAAGGGTGGAGTAATTTCGAAAACTACTGATGGGGGTCTTTCTTGGCAGACTGATAAGGTGGATATACAGCAAAGGGATTTTCTTGCAGCAACTTTTGTTACCCCGCTTATCGGCCATGCGGTGGGTGGTAGAGGGCTTTTTTGCAGTACTTCCGATGGAGGTAACAGTTGGCAAATGCATCCAAATTTTTCACTCTATACTCATACTGGCATTCATTTCATAAATCCTGATACAGGTATAATCTCTACAAGTTCCGGTGGAGTTTACCGTACTTCAGATGGAGGCACAACCTGGACTGGCCGGACCATTGGTCTTCAAGTTATCTCCCAATATTCTCCCTCCAATGCAAATGATTCGGTTGTTTTTTTAGGATCAGGACATGCTACCCAAGGGATACTCAGAATTTCATCAGATGCAGGTATCAACTGGGGAAATGCTACCAGCAGACTGGACTATAATAACGGTGCTGTTTTAAGAATAATTTTTAAGGAAAATTTCGGATTTATAACTACGACGATCGGAAGGATTGTTAAAACGACAGATTACGGGGAAACATGGTCAACTGTATTTAATTTGGCTGAAAATTTTAAAATTTATGATATTACTTATACAGCAAACAATAATCTTTATGCAGTTGGTGATTTAGGTAAAATCTTTCGATCTACTGATAATGGAACAAGCTGGTCCATCGATAGTCTGCCTCATTGGCAGTCATTGAACTCAGTAGCTGCAATTGGAAATGAAGTTGTCATTGCAGGAGCAGGCGGTATTGTTGCCAAAAGTAATAATAATGGAACTTCATTTGATATTATTACTACTGCGGCAACAAGAGAGCATATCTACAAGGCTTCTTTCGTTAACAAATCAGTAGGGTTTGCAGTCGGCGGAAGTAATGTATCCTGGAATTCCTTCGGGGATATACTAAAAACCACCAATGGCGGATTAAATTGGCAAAAGCTGCCGTTCTCACCGGATGCTTTTGTTAGCTCTGTATGTTTTCTTTCCGAATCTACCGGATATATCGGCGTTAAAGGGCCAAGTGGTATATATAAAACTACTGATGGGGGATTAAACTGGCTACAGTTGACTACTGGTTTTGCCGGTCAAAATGCAACTATTAATGATATTGTTTTCCTGAATGAAAATAAGGGATTAGCCTGCTTTTCAGATGGCACTCTGGCAAGAACTACTGACGCAGGTGCTAACTGGACTCTTGTCAATATTGGTTTTGGATATTACCCTGTGTATGATATTTGTGTTGCAGACTCACAAACTATATATGTTGCCGGTTTTTCAATCCCCTTTTACGGTGGCTGTATAAGCAAATCAACAAATGGCGGGGAAACTTTTTCACTTACTTCCCCCGTAGGTATCGAGCATATTTTTTCTATGCATTTTTTTAATGCTCAAGAGGGGGTCTTTGTCACTTCTTATGGAAAGATATGGAACACCTCAAATGGGGGAGTTTCATTTACTCAGGGCAACCACCCCTTTAATGGTCAGCTAAGTACTGTAAAATTTATTAATCGCAATAAAGGATGGATTGGTGGAGTAGCTGGTAAATTTTACTATACTGTTGACGGTGGTCTAACGTGGGTACTTGCACCAGTTTACCTGGGGACAAAACAAGGAATACATGATATTCAGATTGTAGAAGATGAAATGTGGATTTTGGGAACCAATGGGATGATAATGCATGCTCCTGCCGATCCCGTACTCACTTCTACGGAAGAATTTTCCATTTCAAATTCACTATCTTTTTCCTTGGGACAAAACTACCCAAATCCATTTAACCCTACTACAACTATTGAATATACAGTCAGTACT
>CAYYJL010000075.1:0-8653 GCA_964472245.1 uncultured Ignavibacteriaceae bacterium
ATAAATGATATGTACCAAAAATGGGGTAAATATGATGCCGTTCCAAGCGTCGCTATTAAATTTCAATTGTTCCCACGTGGCAAAAAGTTAAAACGATAGTAGATGAAAAAACTAAGATTAGAAGTTCTGAAAACCGCGATACCCGCAGCAATGAGAACAGAACAGATCGGTCTAAGGATGAGTCAAGAACCAGAAAAAGATAATAATCGCTTCAGTAAATTATTCAACAAAAAAGCCCCAACCGGGGCTTTTTTGTTATTTTGTCTTAAGGTGAAACACCCCATCCCAATCAGCGGGTGGGGGATCTTCAAGAAGTGAATGGCAGCGCTTGATATACATTTCTGAGGTATAATCATCAGGATCATGCTGAAGTGCTTCTTTAAAGAAACCAATGGCTTCATTAAATCTCGCAGCTCTATATTCGATGAGTCCTTTGTTGTATGATTCAAGACTCTTTGATTTATTTTCCGATAAAGGGTTTTCTATATGGTCAAAGATTTCGTATACTTTAATGGGCTTGGTTTTGCCTTTAACAACCAAATAATCCAATTCCCGCGTATGGAAACGGTCTTTCACCAATTCGTAAGTAGTTTCAGCTACCATAATAGTGGAGCCATATTCTTTATTGGCACCTTCAAGGCGTGAGGCAAGGTTAACGTTGTCACCCATAACGGTGTAATCAAATCTTTGCATTCCGCCAACATTACCAACTACCATGTCACCTGTGTTGAGTCCCATACGTGCGTGTATCAATGGCTGGCCTTCTTTTCTCCATGCCTCACGCAACTCAAGTATCTTTGCTTTCATCTGAAGCGCACTCTTTACACCGTGGTAAGCGTGGTCGTCCAGGGGAGTGGGGGCACCCCAAAATGCCATCACCGCATCGCCTATATATTTATCCAGAGTCCCTTTGTTATCAAAAACAATCTGCGTCATAGCACTTAGATACTCATTAAGGAAGCGGACGAGTTCTTCCGGTTCTTTATTTTCTGAAAAGGTTGAAAAACCGGCGATATCACTGAAGAATACAGTAAGCTCACGTCTTTCGCCGCCCAGCTGTAATTTTCCCGGGTCGGAGATAAGGTCATCCACCACAGCACCGCTAACGTACTGGCTAAACATTCCTTTTATCATACCTTTTTGCTTCCGCTCAGAGATAAAGTTGTAGGCAGTACTGCCAATATATCCCAGTCCAACCGCCATTAACGTACTGTACAGTGTAAAGAGAAAGTTGTGTTCAGAAAAGAGGTAAAAGGAAAGTTCTCTCAACCCGATAAACAAACCGGCAACTAAAGCCAGATTGAAAGCTTCCACGAGTATTCCGTTAGCAAACTTTATTTCTTTCATCAGGGAAGAGAGGAAGAACATACCTACGGTGAAACCAATAATGAAAAGGATTTGCATCCAGTTTGGTTCCTTGGTAATGAAATCTTTATTCAAGATATTCTGAATAGCATTGGCGTGGATTTCCACCCCGTATATAAGATTATCGCCTTCCTGTTCACCGCGGGCAAAAGAAATAGGGAGTATATCTTTATCTTCCGGCATGGTTGAGCCAATCAGTACAATTTTATCTTTGAATGCCCCGCTGTATTTCAGTCCGATTGGTTTGCCGTCAATTTCGTTAATTGTAGAGTCACTCCACATATTTATATCAACTTCAAAATCCAATTCATCCTTGGTTGTAAAAGTTTCATCATCGAGTACGTTGATGAAATCAAAATACTTAAATGTTCTGCTGGGTCCGTAATAATTCACAAGCATGGAAACATTGTCAAACTTCGGGATTTCAATTCCTGCAAGGGTAAATGAGTTTTCTTTAATACCGGATAGATTGAACGACGGGAGTGAAAAATATTTGTTCAGCACAGCATAACTGAAGGTGGGGACAAGTCTTTCCGTTGAACTTGAGTACATAAACGGCAGATATCTTCTTACCACACCGTCATTATCAGAGATTACCTGTACGATGCCAATTGAAGAATCTGCACCAAAATAGACACTTTCAAAATCTTCATATTCACTTTTAACCTGATAGTTGGCAGAACTGCCGTCGGCTCCAGGCGCATCAGAAATGTTACCTTCCTGATGTTCGATTTTTCCTGCAACCACAACATTTCCAAACTGCCGTATGGTACGATACATCAGAGAATCATTTTCCGGATCATATTTATCCGGATTGGACATCACAATGTCTATCCCAACCGCCTTTGCGCCTGCCTCGTTGAGGTTTTTAACTACTTTAGCGAACAGACTCCTTGGCCATGGCCAAGCATCGGGAATGTTGTTATAGGTGTTTTGGGTTATCTCCAGAATGACAACATCGGAATTCTCTTCGCTAAGGGGGTTCACGCCGCGTTTGAGGAATCGTTCGTCAATATGTTTCTGTTCCAGGCGTACGATGGGGCCTATCTCAAGCAGGCTTTCCTGGGTTAAAATAATTACCAGGAAAGCCAGTCCGAGACTTATAAATAGTTTAGTAAGGAGATCACTTTTTTCTTTTTTCTTCATTCGCTGTTAATTCAAGTTGTAGCGAACTTGTAAACCGGAAATAAAATCATTCGGAATAGTGATACTGTTTTCAGGTGAGTTGATAATATACCGGAGCTGTCCCTGCAGGAGCAGATATTTGGTCAGGTAATAGCTGCCGTACAGTTCCAGTGCGGTTCTTTTGAAATCACCAAAGCTCGGGTTTACTGAGCCGTTTACGATTAATTTGTTATCAAGCGTGTACCATCTGCCGCCAAGGGTCAAAGTAACGTAATTAAGTTCTTGAGTTTGAATCTTTGAGTTGTTGATGGAAACAATTGCACTGGAGACAAAATCCTGTGACCAGTTTGTATTAGATGACAAATTAATCGAATTGTTTGTTACATCAAAATTGCTGATTGATTGATCATCTCTTTCAGATAAACTGAAACCAACGGCTGCCTGTGTTTTATAAGCGCCTTTGAAGTCATAGGAAATCTGAGCACTAATTCTGTTGGTTGCATCATTAACATAGATGATTGAATCAGTTGCATCGTTTGTATTCTCGTTTTTGGAGTAAGATACCAAAAAGCTTGGGAAATCAAATCTGGGGAAGTAGGAAACCGAGGTGGAAATTGTCTGAAACGTAGTTGTTGCAAACTTCGTCTTCTGAAGGTTGTCGCTCAGATTTTCATACCCAACTGCCAGGAAAACAGTATTATCAACAAGACGGAGACGATCAGTTATATTAATACCAGCAACGTCAGTACGGACAAATGTATTACCGAATGACTGGAAATCGTTTCCGCGATATAAATACTGTCCGCGGAAATAATTATTGAAGTAATTAAGAGAAAGTGTTGCTTCTGCAGCAAGTGTAGGCATCTCTTCAACATTCAGCGGTTCTATATACTGGTTGAAAGTTATAATGCTTCCTATAATTTTCTTCAGGTCTTTAACAGTTTTAGGATCCTGGCTGAAATTCTTTCCGGGCCCAAACAGGGAGTCAATTCTTTCATCGGAAAGTTCACCCTCTGATATATCGGTATTCTGGATACTGACTGCCGCCTGAGTATATAATAAAAAGCGCTGGTCATCAAACGCGATGGTCATATCGGTACCGGCGACAACGTTCTCTTTTGGAGTACCGCCAAATTCAGTTTCTTCGAATTTATCAATGGAGTGCAGATAGGTGAAACCCCACTGAAAGTTTTGACCTGAGCCAAATGAGGGCCTGATGGCAAGCAGATTACGTTTATTGCTTCCAAAGGTAACACTTGCTCTGGTAAGACCCTGGTTATAATAGTCAGCATATTTGGCTGAATCCAGAGAGATAACATCGGATCTGATTGGAGCGTTATCTGTATAGTATAAGGTATCAATTCTGCCGCTGATGCCTCGGTTTACTTCACCAAATGTTGCCTGCAAATTGAAGAACCCAAGTTCCAAACTTCCATTAAATCCGCGGACACGTTTACCGTTCAATACAAGAGTAGGGAATCTAGGAGTTGCATCACCTGCGGCTAATCTCAGCCAATCTCCGCCGCGCAGTTCAGCATAATATCTGTTATTTGGCTGCAGATTGCTTCTTTCTTCGGAGGTCACATACACATTGCCATTGAGTTCCCATGACTGGTATCTGGAATCGTAATTTACACGGAGGTTGTTATACCAGGTCTGTTTATCGCGGATATCTTCTGAACGGGATTCTGCTGTTACATCTCCGCGATACGTGTAAGACGATTTGATCTCAGTAGCTTCAGTTTCAGAAATTAAGACGAAATCTGTGGAGACTGAATGATATGGCTTTCCGGCAAGGTCAAAAGTTTCAACTTTCACCTGGATAGTACCAAAATCCAAATCCATTTTTGCATTTTCCGGGGAAAACATAATCAGGTCGTCTGCAAAGAGCGCAAATTCAGTTACATCTATGTTATTAACATAAATCTTTGTTTTGGCACGATCTATCTCGTCAGAAGCACGGAGTAACGAAACAGAGACAAAAAATTCAGATTTTGGGAGTGTGGTGTTCTTTTCCGGAGTAAGAATTACAACTTCCTGATCTTTGTTCGATTTATTTGCTACTTTCAGTTGGAAAGGGGCATCAGAAACATTGACCTGAAGGGGATAGTAAGAAATTTCATCTGTACGCAGACGTACTCCAAAATAGTATTCCAGGAACGGTGGTCTGATAGAACTGCCGCCTACCACGTAGGAAGCTGATGTGCCCCGCAAGTCCATCTCTGCTTCAGAAAATTCAATTTCTCCATACGATTTATAAAACAGAATAATATCCTGCACATCATCGGTTTTAAGCAGTTCAATCTCAATACGAAGATCTTCCCCCTCCAGAGCTGCACCGGTTCTGACTTCAGAAATGTAGGGACTTATTTGGGCTAAGGCGGATGACGAAAAACTTAGAATGAAGGAAAAACACAGAAACGATAATTTTAATATTGATCTCGTAACAAGAGACATATACTTTCTCCGGATGTTATTTTTTAAACAAATGGGTACAGGTTAATTCCAAATGAATGAACCGCAAAATTTACGAATAATTTAAAAAAAAACAACCCTTAGAATCTTCTAAGGGTTGTTTTAAGTGAATATTTTTAGTTTTGATCGAGGTATTCGATAATAATATCACCAACATTGGTTTTAATTATTATCCGTTTAGGTGTTTGCTGCTGATTATTGTTGTTTTGCAGCTGATTCTGGATCTGCTGATTATTAGAAATGGGGTTCAAAACTATCTGGCCATTATTTGTAACCGTAACAAAGAATCCGCTGGTTACAGTACCATTTTGTCTTTCGCCCTGTGTTGCCTGAATATTGGCAGAACCGCTTGAAAGCGCAAACATGGAACCTTCGTCACCTACTTCAAGGATTCCTTCTGTTCCGCGGATAGACGCCACCATGGTTGGGGTTGTGAATTTGAACTCTTCATTTCCCTGGCGGTTAACCTGAAACCCGACTTTGCCTTTATCAACATAGGTATTTTTTGAAATATCCTTGTCAGTTTTATCGGCATAAATCTTTAGAGTAGAATTCTCCCTGACTCTCAGGATAGAATTATCCGTAAATTTAATCAGAGCAAGTGACTGGCTGCCGGTCTTTATTTCGTCATTAGTGCTGAGTGCTGCACCTATCTTGGCTGCAGACCAGTCTGCGGTGGCCTTTTTGAAAGTAACGTCTTTAACAACCTTCATCATGATCGCAACCGGGGAATCAGCCGGAGGAGTCTCTCCGCCGCCGGCAAAAGTTATTGTCGAGAAGAGAAGAATAACATAAACGAGAACTGTTTTTTTCATTTTAAATCTCCTGATCTCTAATTATTACTATTTGTATTAAGTATAATGCTCTGCACCAGGGATGGGTTTGCCTGAAGCATTTGCAAAATGGTTGTTAATTGTGCTTGACTCATAAACGTACCGTCACCTGATTGAAACCCACTGATGGTAAGAGTGCCCTGTATACCGTTAATGATTGCCATTATATTGGTAACCATATTTGGCGGCAATGAAGCAAAGATACTTGTTAATGCGGTTACCTGTGAGTTAGTTTGTACAGAATTTGGTGCGGAAAGATTAAAATTAATAATCTGGCTTTCCAAATTAAATCCGCCTGAAGGTCCCGGCACATAAGCTGAAACACGTACAACAATTTCGTCACCCGGGGTCCATTCTCTTTCCAGAATAGAACGTAAACTAACACTGGTAGCCAAGCCAACATTTCTGTTGTTCACAAGCGGGTTTTCGCTGGTCAAAATGGCTTCCAAATTCTGTGAAGGTGTTTTTCTGTTATTCACCTTAATAAGATAATGCTGGGCACCAATAACAGAAGTCCAGTTGACAATTACGTCAGTTGGATTTTCAGTTGCACCGGGAGCCGGAGACGTAATGGTAATAGTCTGGCTGGGGTTATAAAATGTCAGCGATTTATCCTGGGGATTTTGAAACCCAAGTGCCGGCAGCGGAGCATTGGTATTTGGATCTAAAATCCATAGTACCAGCCGGTATGTTCCAATCGGCTTGCCTTTTGCGGTATTTGCGTCAATAGCCCTCTGATTGATTCTATCAGTTTCAACGCGCAAATCGCCTGTACCAAGCTGATTACTGAGAATAGTTCTTGATGAAAATGCACGGGTTCTGAAATAAGCCAATTCCACCTCTGTATTGGAATTAATATCCTTCCAGAACATGGTTCCTTCAAGCTTTACCTGAACCCCGTTGTTCATTAATACCTTAAAAACCGGCTGAGTTGCACTTAATCCGTTGCTTACAACGAGATTAGCAAAACTGATACTGGGGAGCGGGTCAAATATCTCAAGCTGGAACTGTGTTAAAATTCCTTGTCCAAATCCGGAAGAGGAGATACCGAACACCAATAAAAGGATGTACAATAACTTCTTCATTTTTCTTCTCCAAATAAATAAATAAATTCTGATTCGTAAATTCACACAACTGAAAAACGTGAAAGCAAATTACGTTGCTCAGTCCATACTTGTTGTGTTCTATAACTTAACCGACTAAAAACAGCGGCACATGTGAATAATATCACAATCCTGATGTCGAATTATACATTATAATCGGACACGCTGATTATCTTTTAAGTCAAAATAATTAAATAATATAAATGATTTTAGCTATATGCATATAAGATACGAAAAATATATTTTATTTGTTACACTTATTATTTCCCTTCTTTTGGGGTGTTCTTCTGCGGGCAGCTCCGTGGCGGTGGATAGCAGCCAGATGATCTCTACCGGTCTCAGAAATTTTACATCCGGAAACTACAAAGAAGCTGAAGCGGGATTCCGGAATGCGATTAAACAAGCCGTCCGGGAAGGGAACCTGCTTAATGAGGCACGGGCATATAAATATCTGGGTAATATTTTTTCACCAGCTGCCTATAATCAGACAGATCAAGCAATTGCCTTTTATGATTCAGCATCGGTTAAACTGGAACTTCTTAAAATCTCAAAAGAAACTGCCGGAGATACCTCTCAATATGAGCTTAAAATTGAAATGGCAAACGTTTTAAGCAATAAAGCCCTGGTTTATCAGGCGTTGTTTGAGTATGATAAGGCGATATTCAATCTGGAAGAGGTTCTGAAAATCGACCGGGAGCTGGATAATAAGGAAGGAGAGATTTTAACGCTTGGGAACCTGGGCAGAGCTTATCGTGATGAGGCAGCGGTTGTGCTTGGTAAGGAAACTCAAAAGGGTAAAAAGCAAATTGAAAAGTCAATAGAATATTTTGAAAAATCAAAAGCATTGAAGCAATCCGGTATTATTTCAGCTAATCTTTCCCGCTCATTTGAGATGCTTGGTGATATGGAAAAGGCGCTTCTCCTGACAGCTGAGGCAATATCATTGTTTTCCCAGGAGGGGAACACTCAGTGGAGTTCCATTATGCTTGGTAATTACGGGAAATTACTCCTGGATATAGCGGAATTCAATGAAAATGATACTGAAAAAAATAAGCAGCTTACCTCAGCGAGAGATTCACTTGAGAAAGCAATCATCGGGATTGAAAAAGTTAGAGGTAATATCGGCGGTGATGCAGCCCGCTCAACTTTTTTTGATGATAAGGTATTTTACTATGAGTATTTAATGAAGGCATGTTTTTTACTGGGAGATAAATCTAAGCTGTTTCAGGTGGTTGAAAGGGCAAAAGCCAGGTCCCTGCTGGATATGCTGTATACAAAGGATTTTTCTTCCTCTAAACAATATTCCCCGGAGGTAAAACAACTCATTGAGAAGGAAAAATCACTTTCAGCACGGATAGAAAAAATTGCCCATGTACCGGACAGCGCGACGATATATAATAATCTATTGCTGGAACACGAAGCACTAATGGCTCAACTATTAGAAAAAGAGCCGGAGTTTGCTTCAATCCGGCAAGTTGTTCCGGCTGATGTAAAGAAAATTCAGGAGCTGCTGCCGGAGAATTCAAAGATGCTGGAGTATTTTCTTGGTAAAACATTTTCAGCAGCTATGCTTATCAGCAAGGATGAAATCAAGGTAAAACAGCTTGATTTTTCGCAGTATATCATAGAAGATACCATTTATTCCTTGCGGGAGTCATTTGTAAAATATAATGATGATGCCGCTAATTTTAAACGTACAATAATGGATAGAGAGCGTGAAAAGGGGAACAGGAACTGGGTAGGAATCTGGCA
>CAYYJL010000076.1:0-8620 GCA_964472245.1 uncultured Ignavibacteriaceae bacterium
TCTCTTCGTAGTTCAATCCAAACTTATCTCCGACATAATAAAGTGCACCAACACAGATATAAAAAGCTTTGTCTACATAAGTATTCGTTTTTCTGTCATGCCCGTATGCTTTAAGTATAAGTTTAGGAGAAGCTGCTTCATGGTAAGTAAATTTTAAACCCCTCTTCTCAAATTTGTTAGGGTCCTGATATACCCCGTCAAGATAGAGAAGATGGTATATACCAATGATCAGAAGCACTGTTGAAACTGAGGCGGTTATGAGAAGGAACTTTTTCATCTGCGAATCCCGTATATAATGAATGTGTTTGTTTTATTTTCTGCTTACATTAAACCCGTTACCAATTATTCATACACTTTGTCCTCTGCCTGTGCCGCAAGCATGGTTGCTGAGTCCCGCTTGCTTGAAAGCATAGTTGCCCAGTCCCGCTTGCGGGAAATGCATCTACATCTCTTTATACCAAAACATCAACGCACGGCTAACTCAAAGCATAAATTTCTGTCAGGGGGTCTTCTGAGGTAATAGTTTTCCCCCGGAGTTAAAGAAAATTATGAAATAGCCCAACAAATTCAAACGATATTTTTTGTAGTTTAAAGGGAGTTTTATCAAAATTCCCAATGGTTTTGCAATGAATGTACGGTTTTTGGCCTGTTTTACGTTTTTTCTATCCACTCTTGTTAGCTCCGGACTTTCGGCACAATCTCTCAAAACGCCGCTGGAAGAGTCAGGATTTAACCGCCTCACCACGCACGCTCAGATGATGGATTTTCTAAAGACTCTTACCTCGGCAAACCCGAAACTCAAAATGGAATTTATTGCTGTTACAGCACAGGGGAAAAACCTTCCCGTTATCAAAATCTCTCAAAAAGAATTTGGAACCGATGCAACAAAAGCATGCGTACTCATCTTCGCACAGCAGCACGGCAATGAACCCTCCGGCAAAGAAGCAGCACTTATACTCAGCAGAAATTTTGCTCAAGGTAACCTCGACTATTTATTAGACAGTCTTGATATTGCCATCGTTCCCATGATGAACCCCGACGGCAACGATATGAACACACGCCGCAACGGTAACAATGCAGACCTTAACCGGGACCACCTTGCACTCCTGCAGCCGGAAACAGCGGGTCTGCACGCTTTCTTTAACAAATACAATTTCATCGCCTCAATGGATGTGCATGAGTATTCTCCTTACTCATCAGACTGGATATCATTCGGTTACCTGAAAAATTTTGATGTGCAGGTCGGCCGGCTCACCAACATCAATACACCGCCAAGTATCAGAAGCCGCCAGCAGGATTTTTTCTTTCCGTATATACAAGAGTATATTGAAAAAGCCGGCTATTCCTTTCACGATTATCTGCTCGGCGGCCCTCCCGGTATGGAACGCCTCCGCCACAGCACCTACGATATAAATGACGGCAGGCAGAGCTTCGGCTCGTTCGGGACATTTTCCATAATTCAGGAGGGGATAAACGGAAAGGATTCCGCTGACAGGATTGAACACCGTGCAAAAAGCCAGCTTGCCGGCATTATCGGTTTCCTTGAATATATATATACCCGCAAACCATCCATTGCCGGACTTGTATTCAATGCCAGGAAAGCACTTTCCCGCGCCGGTACCAAATACGGCGCTGTACAGATGGAACATGTTTCCCGCGGAACAACACTGACTCTCACATTAAAATCCGTCGTAACCGGTCAGGACACGGTAATAACAGCTGAGGATTACCGCCCGGTTGTTGAAAACAGAAAATCGGTTTCTATGCCGGACGCATATCTCATTCCCGCAAGCCAGCCCCTGCTTGTTGAATGGGCTAAAAGACATGGTTTCCCCATTGAAAAATACGTTGTCGAAAAGAATGACATCTTTGAGATATATCATTTTGAGGGGCAGGATACAATAAACTTTGAGGGTGATACGGTATATATACCTGAAGTTAAAAAGGTACGGGGACAGGCATTGGGCTCATCCCAGATAGTGTACCTCCTGCCCGTAAACAACAAGTTTGGTTACTTCCTGCTTCAGGCACTTGAGCCGCAGAGCAGCATCGGACTCGGCACGTATAAATCATTCAGTGCAGCTTTTGCGAACAAGCCGATATGGCCCGTTATCCGTTTAATCAGGAACGGGCAATAACACTCCCGCATTATATATTACCTTACCGCGGAATGTTGTAAGCAATACCTTTGCATTACTGATTTCCTTTGCGGGAACGGAAAAGATATTGGTATCAAGGATTATGAAATCAGCCGATTTGCCAGTTTCAATGGAGCCCGTTTCATTTTCCCAGCCGTTTGCAATTGCACCGTTAATGGTAAAACTCTGCACCATCTGCTCCACACCCACTCTTTCCTCGGGCCATAAAACGGAATCCGGCTCGGTACGGTTTTCCATCAGCCGGGTTACTCCTGTTTCTATAGCAGTCATGGGATTGCACGGAATGGTAACGGGATAATCACTTGACGATGCTGTTATAACTCCCTCATAAAAAAAACTTTTCATCGGATACTCGTAATCTGCACGGGGCAGGCCAAGATACGGCACCTGAAGATTGTAATAATAAGAATCTTTTACAAACCAGTAGGGCTGCGGTACGGCAGTTACACCAAGCAAACGGAATCTTTTGATATCTTCTTTGCGCACCAGCTGCAGGTGAGTAATCATGTTGCGTATTTGTGTGCTGTTCGTCGTCTTCCCCGCTGCTTCTATTGCATCAAGCACTGCCGTGGTTGCCGCATCACCGATTGCATGAACATGCACGGGAATCCCGAGTCCGTTAAGCCCCGCTATCACTTCCCGCAGACTATCCGCATTACACAGCAGTTTCCCCCTGTCTCCCGGTAAGTGTATATATGGTTCATGCAGATATGCTGTGCTTCCTTCAACTACGCCGTCTGCAAAAATCTTTGCGGAATATATTTTAAACAAACTCCCCCTGTCTTTATTCTTTTCATCAAGAATATTCCTTATAAACCCCCTGCCTGAGTCCGGCTCTGTATATATAGAAGCCGCCACACGCATATGCAGTTTCCCTTCCTGTTCCAATCTTCTGTAGACATCAGGTTCCGGACTCCCCGCATCAAGCGATGCTTCATGAATACCCGTTATGCCAAACACGGCAGCCATTTTCTGATATTCGATTAATCCGTCGTACATAGTTTGGAATGTGACAGGAGGTATAATCTTATCCACCAGTCCTGCGGCTGACTCACGCAGCGTTCCGGTCGGCCTGCCGGTTTCCGGATTTATTTCAATTACTCCTCCCGGCGGGGCTTTTGTTTCTGCGGTTATGCCAGCCAGTTCAAGCGCTTTTCCGTTCACCCATTTGGAGTGTCCGTCCTCCGATGAAAGCACAACCGGTATATCATTAACAACCGCATCTATTACGGCATGTTCAGGACCCGTTTTCGGAAACATGGTATTGCTCCAGCCCCTCCCCTTTATATATGCCGCACCGGGATGTTTGCTTCTGTATGATTGTATGGCCGCCTGTATCTCCTTTATATCACCCGCTTCATAAAGATTCAAATCAAAGAAATGTTTATAAGCGGAAATGGAGTGTGCATGGCTGTCAATAAATCCAGGCAAAAGCAGTCTGCCTCCGGCATCAATCACCACCGTTGCAGTATCAATATACTTTCTGCATTCTTCATGAGAGCCCGTAAAAATTATTTTCCCCTCCTTAACCGCAACGGCGCCATCCTTAATAGCCTCTGCTGTCACCGGATGAATAACCGCATTCATAACTACCATATCTGCCCCACTTTGTGAACGAATTGGGGAACTAATAAGAACAAAAAGCAGGAAAAATATTACACTTATCATTAATTTCATTTTCGGTACTTATTATATCATGATATTTAATTACTTAAATTCTTAATCTTTTAATTCCACTATTATTAATCTGTCTGTGGTTAAGGTGTAAAATAACAATAATCAGTATAAAACGGCAGGGTGCGCATCCAAGATTGAGCTATACAATCTGATAGATTATATAATTCCATTATTTATAGCAAATGTACCGATACACTTATAATACCTTTGCAGGATTTTGACTGGTTTGAGTTCCCCGTATGGCCTTTTTATCTCTATCTCAGCAAAACCATCTTTTTTGTTATCCGAGTTTGTCCGGTTTCAAGAGCATAAAAGTATATACCCGAAGATAGCAAGGAGGCATCAAAGACTGTTTCAAAGCTGCCCTGAGGATGATATTCATCGGTCAACACATCAAGTTCTCTTCCAAGTACATCGTAAACCACTATGCGCAATCTTCCTTCTGTTGCAGCTTGATACGGTATTCTTGTAACAGGGTTAAATGGATTTGGATAATTATCACCTAATTGGAAGCTGAAGGGCGGGGGTAATTCTTCCTCTACAGAAACAGGTTTTTCCTTGGTAAACATATAGACAGCTCCGCGGCTTTCGTCATCATACAAGGCACCGGCAAGGATAAATTCCTCGGTCATTATCAGTGATGAGGGGAATTGTACGATGTTTATGCTATCCGGTAAGGTAATAGTTCTTTCTAACCGATAATTGTTATTTTCATCAAACTGAAACAGATAGATACCCCCGTGATTCCAGCCGAAGGAGCTGTCCTGTGGGGCACCAACAAGAAGGGAGTCCCCTTTTGCAACCATGTGAAGTCCAAAATAGTTTATGTTGCTGCTGTTGGGGGCAGTTATCACATTGGTGAGTTTTAAGCTGTCTCCGGTAATATCATAAACATATATCCTGCCCTGGTCGTAAGCAAAACTGCTTTGTGGTGCTCCAACGAACAATCTATTCTGTGAGAGTGCCAATGTTCTTCCAAATCTTTGATATGACTGATCTGATGGTGAACATACAATCTCTCTTAGTACCATTGTATCAGGTAGAATTGTATACACATAGATGCAGCCCCGCAAATACACATTGCTGTCGCTCTGAGCACTTGCAGAAACAAACAATAATTCCCCACTGGAAACGAAGGCTGACCCCAGTCCAGTTGGTATCTCCTGTCCCTGAGAAATCCCATCAAATCTCTGTAATATCTGTAACGAATCGGGGTATACCTTTATAATGTAAAATGAACCTATCTGTGAAAAACTGCTATCTCTATTTCCGGGTGAACCCAGTAGGAGAGTTTCGGGTTTAAGAAGGTAAATGGCGGTACCGAAACTTTCTGCAACAATCGGAGTTGGCGATTTTAATTTCAATCTGTGCTGGAAAGCACCTCCCGCTTGTCTATAATAATGCACCACACCCGATTCTGCTGTCCCCGGGGGTGCCCCTCTGACACGGACAAACAGGCAAGAATCGGACGAATATATAATTCTACCGAGATAATCATGTGGACTTGGGTCAGGCAGATACAGCTGATTAAAAAAACTAAACAAGAGATTGTCTTTTTGGAATACATATAAAGCCCCAGCATATGGTGCGTTTCTGTTTGCATTTGGACTGCCGACAATAAGCATACTATTTGCATATCCAAAATTGTAGCCAAATTCGGCTCCGGGTATATTATCCGGTGCAACAATTTTGGTCAGGTATAAAGTTTCCTGTGCTGCTGCGGTAATACACAGCAGCACAATTAAATATATAGTTCTCATATTTTATTTAAGTAAAATTATTTTTTTGCTGTAAATACTGCTATAGTCCCGCACAACAACAAAGTATATGCCGCTGCTTAAATTGTTTCCCTCAAACCGTAGTTGTCTTTCGTTTCGGGTAGACGTTACCTCCGCAAGCTCATATTCCCTGCCTAACAAATCAATTACCTTTATTTCAGCTGTTAATGGAATATTTGACAAATTGATCAGTGTTGAACCATTAAATGGGTTTGGAGAAACACTCACTTTGGGCTTTTCATCTTGCAAACTTGCTTGATACTTTTTTTGAGGATATTCTTCCGTAACAAATATCGATTTTTGATTTGAATATTGATGTCCCCCGATTTCATAATAGGACACTATCCTATATGTCAACTTCAATTCTCCGGTTGAATTCGGATCCCACCAGACTAAATCATCTACAAAATGGTTTGTTTCTTTTTCTTCAATTACTGCAACTTGTTCAAAATAACCATTATTTATTGATCTTTCGATTTGATAATAGAGAAACGCATACTCATTCCCATAAATCGGCAACCAATTTATTGTTGGATTATCGGATTGATTACGATTTATCGAGGTTATTACAGCAAATAATCTTTCTTGATAATTATCATAACAAGGTTCGTCAAATGCATTTAATCCTTCAATTGATAACCATTCCCCAAGTTCCGCTACGATAAAACTATTTTCGTTGTCCCCACCATATTGATATTCCAATTTGTCATTATAATAATTATATCGTATAAAAAGATCATTTGCTATTGTCTCCGTACAAGCGCAATTTGATTGTGAACCGCTTGGAAATCGAGAATCTCGATTATCGTAATAGACAAAAGTTTTTTCAATATACTGATTACTTGGGTACTTTTTAACATTAATTATAATTTTAAATAATCCTTTTTTGAGCGCTTTTGCACCATTGGTAATATTGGTACCAGAACAAATTGCATTTTGGAAAGTAAATGTATTGCACAGTTGTACATGATGGCCAACTTTATTGCAAGCTAAACTTCCTTCTATTTCGATAGATTCAGCAAAGTGAGAATTCTGTCTTTCTATATTGATATTACACCCCTCGGAACTCTTACAATAATATGAGGCCCCCATACTCGTTAGCGTGAATTTAGTTTTATCATATGAGCTCGCGCCTACAACATAGTATGCCAATTCTGCAGTAGTAAAATCCGGACCAGATTCTTCACTCTGAGCATACAACGGGTTAACAACAAAAAATAAGAATAATAAAATGAAACAAAAACCAAGGGTCTTAAAACTTGAGAACCGCGTAATACTGTGCCATAAGGCCTCCCTGAGTAATTAAATGTAAAGTTTCCACATTAAATTTATACTCTTTAAAATTAATTGTCAATACTTTTTCAAAAAATAGATTGTTTTGGAATTTCAACCAATTATTGTAATATTAAAATTGTGTTGCAATAGTTTCTCTCCATTTATTAATATACCACCTAATCCTCCCTCACTTTATAAAAGCATTTTTCCCAAGAACATAAAATATATCCGAGATAAATATGGATTATCGGTGACTGCCTCCTCTGTAGCTGTCGCAACAAAATCATCTTTTTTGTTATCAGAAACTGTGCTGTTTTAAGATCATAAGAGTATATATCCGCGGGTAACAAAGAAGCATCAAAAACTGTTTCAACAATTGCCTGTGGCCATTGGTTCTCACGAAGTAAAAAATGAGAAACCAGCTTTCCTGAGCAATGCGAAACCAAATCAGCCGAATATCCAAAACAAATTAATTTTTTTCAGGTAGGTTTTATTTTCTACAAATCAACCACTCGGCTGCGACATCAAGTTTTCCGGTCAAGGTTGTTTTCTTCTTAAATGGTACCATTACTCTGATAAAATAAAATATGGGAATCTGAGTCAAGGGGTAGGATTAGTAAGTCACTCAAAAAATTCTGTTTTTCTTTTTGACTTTTCCTGCTTAATTTTCAGCACTAAACTAAACCAAAGGGAAACGTTCCATGTTAGTACCTGTCAGAAAATTACTCCCGGTTCCTCTTTTTATCCTTATATCTCTGTTTATTTCCGGCTGCGGCGGCAGCGGATTTATTGATGTTTCTTCACTTAAAAGCGAACTGAACCTCGCTGAAATTCCCGGCCAAAAGGAATACCCCAATGCAGATGCAATCCGCATTTTAGAGCGGCATGAAACGCAGCTTACCCTCACCGCAGACGGCTATGTAACAACAGAAGAAAAAATCCACATTATAGAAAAACTTCTCAAAAATATAGAGTCCCGCGCTTTTGTGGAAATTGCACTCGGCAGCGGGCAGAAACTTGAAAAGATTTTTGCACGTACCGTTAAAAACGACGGCACTGTAATAGAACTGAAGCCGGAAGATTTTCTTCTGACCTCGGGTTCCTCAGATAACACATCTTTCTATACCGACGGTAAAAGTGTTAAATTCACCTTCCCGGCAATCGAAAAGAACTGCATTGTTGAATATGTATATACGATAAAAAAAGATTTTGCTTTCCGCTACGATATCTGGTTTACTCAGAATACCGTACCCATCCTTAAAAATGAATATATACTCCGCTTCCCCAAACTCCTTGTTTTGGCACGCGGGCTCGGCGGTGCGGGTTGGAACTGGAATTATCAGCCCTACAATCTCTCTTTGCCCAAACCGGTTACCGATGAAGGTATAAAGAATCAGGATCTTGCACAGCCCATGACCATTACATGGACTCTCCGCAATGTTGATGCTTTTGACCCTGAACCGAATATGCCCGCCTGGACCAACTACATAGGCCATATGCGTTTTGCCCCGTCTGATTGGGAATCGTGGGACGATATTTCATCCTGGTACTACAATAAGCTTTTTGAACCGCAGGTGGAAACATCTTCAAAAATTAAGCAGCTTGCTGAATCCTTAACAAAAGGACTTTCTTCCGATGAGGAAAAAATTGAGGCACTGAACCGCTATGTCCGAAATATCCGCTATGTATCCATTGTCCTCGGTGACGGCGGACTCACGCCTAATCCTCCAT
>CAYYJL010000077.1:0-8547 GCA_964472245.1 uncultured Ignavibacteriaceae bacterium
ACGGCAGTAAACCGATGAAGGGATCAACGGCAAATTAAATGATTTTTTCCGGAGTTTCTTCGGCTACCTTTTCTATTTCCAATCCTCCTTCGGTGGAAACCATGATAACATTTTTTGAAGATGCCCTGTCCAGGGTAACACCAACGTACAATTCCCTGGCAATATTAACTCCTTCTTCAACAAGCAGCCGCTTCACCAAACGCCCCTCAGGTCCGGTTTGATGAGTAACCAGAGTCATTCCGAGTATCTGGTCAGCATATGCTCTTACTTCTTCAAGAGATTTTGCAACCTTAACGCCGCCGCCCTTTCCGCGTCCCCCTGCATGAATCTGTGCTTTAACCACCCAAACATTTCCGCCGAGATTTTTTGCTGCCTCAACCGCTTCATCAACGGAAAAAGCCACAAACCCCCGGGGTACAGGAACATTATATTGTTTAAGTATTTCCTTACCCTGATACTCATGAATTTTCATAAACTTGCCTTAATCCTATAAATTTGCATTTCAATGGTTTAATAATAAAGAAAAAAATTCAGCAATTATACTTGATTTTTGCCGAATTCTTTTAGGATACTTTTTCACTAATTGTTTTGGCCTGCAGGAACAGAAGCAGATAATCCCTGCCGCCTGCTTTAGAATCAGTTCCGGACATATTGAATCCGCCAAACGGATGCACACCAACCAGGGCACCGGTACATTTCCTGTTCAAATACAGATTACCGCAATAAACTTCCTTTTTAGCTTTTTCCAGCTTAGCACGGTCATTCGTGTACACCGCACCGGTCAGACCGTATATGGTGTTATTGAATATTTTTATTGACTCATCAAAATTGTTGGATTTGATAATAGCCAAAACCGGCCCGAAGATTTCTTCCTGTGAAATTCTTGCCATCGGGTCAATATCGTAGAAAACGGTTGGCTTGATATAGAATCCTTCGTCTGAACCAAGTTCTCCGCCCGTGAGCAGCTTCCCTTCCTTCTTGCCAATCTCAATGTATTCCATAATGCTTTTTCTTGCAGAGGCGCTTACTACCGGCCCCTGATAGAAATTGTCTTCCGCCTTACCCTGCTGAAGGTTTTCCACAGCAATTTTAACTTTTGCGACAAATTCCTTATAAACTGCTTTATCAACGATTGCGCGTGAACAAGCTGAACATTTTTGCCCCTGGAAACCAAATGCTGAGGCAACCACTCCCGCAACAGCTTTATCAATGTCTGTATCTTTGTCAACAATAATGCTGTCTTTTCCGCCCATTTCCGCAACAACGCGTTTCAGCCAAATCTGACCCGGCTGCACTTTTGCGGCCAGTTCATTAATATGGATACCTACGCCGACTGACCCTGTGAAAGAAACGAATCTTGTTTTGGGGTGAGAAGTTAGTGTATCCCCAACTTCTGCTCCGGAACCGGGCAGGAAGTTTAACACGCCTTTTGGCAGCCCTGCTTCATTCATTATATCCACAAAAAGCTGTCCCATCATAGGAGTTTCACTGGATGGTTTCAGCACTACGGTATTACCGGTAACAATTGCTGCAGTGGACATACCGACCAATATTGCAAACGGGAAGTTCCAGGGCGGAATTATTGCGCCTACACCAAGCGGTATATAAACGAGCTCATTCTTTTCACCTTTGGTTGGTGTAATCGGCTGTTTACCTGCATAGCGGAGCATCTCCAAGGCATAAAACTCCATAAAATCAATCGCCTCGGCAGTATCTAAATCAGCTTCTGCATAGTTTTTACCGGCTTCCAGTATCATCCATGCGTTTATTTCAAACTTTCTTTTTCTTGCGATTTCAGCTGCTTTAAGCACTATTTCGGCACGTTCCTGCGGGGAGGTTTTACTCCATTTCAGGAACATATTATGTGCCCCTTCAACGGCTGATGCAGTTAATTCCTTATTCCCTTTGTGGAAATAACCGATTACCTCTTCCTTATAAGATGGATTAACGGAAGTTAAAAGATTGTCAGTTTTTACTTTTTTACCGCCGAGGAATAAATCATAGGTTTTACCAAGTTTTTTACGAACGGCTTTAATTGCGTTTTTTTGAAGTTCTATGTTTTGAGGTTTGGAGAAGTCAGTTGCGGGTTCGTTCTTAAAGACTTTTACAGCCATATTTGCTCCGAATTTTATTTATTTTACTTACAAAATTAACTCTTTCAGGGCGGATAAACAATCCGAACCGTAAGCTATCGCAGCCAAATCATGTAAAGAAGCCCGGCTAATCACAGGCACAATCCGTATGGAACCGCATATTTCACCCCATTTGCAAAAAAATCCCATATTACCACCACAATAGGCAATAATTTATCCTGAAGTTGTTCTTTTAAAAAGATTATTGTTTCTATATTACGCTGTTCGAAATGAAAAATAGTTAGTACCACAAATGGATCAAAGCCCTAATTCTCTAAACTCTCTTTTGGGCGAATTTTTGCAAAAGATGGAAGACCATCCTGGGGGTCAGAAAGAGCTTGAAAAGCTGCAGCTAAGTGCTGAACGGTTGCGTGAGGAAATTTCTACCATAGTACAGGAAAATGAAGATTTCCGCACTCTCATTAACACATCATATGATATAATATTCCGTTTATCCACAACAGGTAAATTATTATTTGTTTCTCCCTCAATAGAAAGAACTCTGGGATACACTTCCGCTGAGGCGGTTGGCAAGTCTTTCCTGGATTTTGTAATAAAGAGTGAATACCGCCGTGCATTGGTTGCACTTGGTACTTTTTTTAAACAAAAATCAATAAATAACTTCCAGACCTACCTGATTAGAAAAGATGGCGGTGTCATTCCAGTAGAAGTAAACGGAATGCTCATATCCGAGGGGAATAAATATCTGGGGCAGGGTACTATCCGGGATCTGAGTGAACGGAAAGAGTCTGAAGCCAGTCTTGCAAATGCTCAATATATATTCCGTGAGGTATGGGAACGCTCCAGCGACGGCATGAGGCTGACTGATAAAGACGGCATCATCATTTCATGTAATTCCGCTTTTGCCTCCATGGTTGACAGGTCCCCCGGTGAGCTGGAAGGCAAGCCATTCAGCGAAATTTATACAGCCGAGAAAAAGGACCGGATACTTGCAAATTATTTAACAAGTTACCGGGAGCAGAATTTACGCCCAAAGTATGAAACTCAGGTCACAATCTGGAATGGGAAAGAACTATTCCTGGAAATTTCCACCTCATTCGTTTCATCACTTGATGGCAGCAAATTAATCCTTTCTGTTTTCCGTGATGTTACTCAGAGAAAAATGCATGAAGAATTGCTTAAAAACAGGGAATTGCTTCTTTCAGGAGTTGCCAAGGCAACTTCCGTACTTATTTCTGTAGTCAACACCGATGAAGGGTTAAATGAATCTCTTGCAATTCTCGGTGCAGCGGCTAAAGTCAGCCGGGTGTATTTGTTTGAAAATATATACCGTAAAGGCATGGCAGATGTGTATATACAGGAAAGATACGAATGGGTTGCCGATGGAATTGAACCACAGTTGAATCAGCTGGGGACTACCCTGACACCGTACAATCATTTTGGATCATTTAATCTGTATGAGAAGCTGCTGAATAGAGAAATATTCCGGCTTAACATTGAAACTGATATAGATAAAGAATCCAATCTGTTTATTGATAAATCTATTAAATCAATTTTAATTGCCCCCATTTTTACAGACAAAGAGTTATGGGGTTTTATAGGTTTCGACAGCTGCCATGTGGTCAGGGATTGGGATGATGCTGATGCTGCGGTAATATCAACCGTAGCTAACGCTATCGGCGGGACACTGCACAGGACACAAATACGCGAAGCAATTGAGAAACAGAATATTGAACTGGATATTGCATTGGGGCAGGCACAGGAAGCTGCCAGGGCAAAGAGCGAGTTTTTAGCCATGATGAGTCACGAGATCAGGACTCCAATGAACGGTGTGATTGGTATGACCGGTTTACTGCTGGACTCCGGCCTGAATGCTGAACAGAGAGACTTTGTCGAAACCATCAGGGTGAGCGGAGAGCAGCTGCTTGTTATCATTAATGATATTCTCGACTACTCAAAAATTGATTCCAATAAACTGGAGCTGGATAAGATTCCGTTTGATTTGCGCGACTGCATCGAGGAAACACTTGATCTGCTGGCTCCGAGGATTGGGGACAAACGCATTGATCTTCTCTATCTCATGGATGAGACAGTACCCCAGTCCATATTTTCCGATATAACCCGGATGCGGCAGATATTAACCAACCTTATTGGAAATGCCCTCAAGTTTACCGAACAGGGAGAAGTTCTGGTAAAAGTTTCTCATCACAATTTCAGTGAAAATGAACACGAGTTATTATTTCTTGTAAAAGATACCGGCATCGGTATCCCTGAAGATAAATTGGACCGCTTGTTTAAACCTTTCAGTCAGGTTGATTCTTCAACCACACGGGTTTATGGCGGCACAGGGCTTGGATTAGTTATCAGTAAAAAACTCGTAGAAATGCTGGGCGGCACCATGTGGGTTGAAAGCAAGGAAGGTGCAGGAACTACTTTTTTCTTTACCATCAAGGCACCTGCTGCCGCCACTAAAGCACGAAGGTTTAAACGCGGACAGCAGCCGGAAATCAGCGGTAAACGAGTGCTGATAGTTGATGATAATTTTACAAACAGAAAAGTTCTCCGTCTTCAGTTGGGTAACTGGGGGATGTCTTCGGTTGAAGCGGATAATCCTGAATCTGCTATTGCCATGATCAAATCCGGAAAAGAGTTTGACCTGGGTATCTTTGATTATCAAATGCCGGGAATGGATGGTGTATCCATGACTGAAAAAATCCGGGGTTTCGCTAACGGGCAGTTCCCTGTTATCATCCTAACCTCTCTCGGGCGCAAAGAGGCAGCCCAAACTCTGGAAAAACTGTCTATCAATAAATTCCTGAACAAGCCGATTAAACAGAGCAATCTGTTTGACAGCGTGATTGAAACATTAACAGGTAATACTGATACCCGTTTCCGTGCTACAACACGCGAAAATATTCTGAACAGTGATCTTGCCTCACGGTATCCATTCAAGATACTGATTGCTGAGGATAATCATGTTAACCAAAAAGTTGCACAGAAGATATTTGAAAAACTAGGGTTTACAGTGGAAATCGCCGGAAACGGCATTGAGGTATTAACTGCACTGCAGCAAAAAAAGTATGATATCATTTTTATGGATGTGCATATGCCTGAGATGGATGGTCTGGTCTGTACCAGGACTATACGGAGCGATGAAAACCTGCCTGCGCAACCTGTTATCATTGCGATGACTGCCAACGCTATGCAGGGAGACCGCGAAGAATGTATTGCCGCAGGAATGGATGACTATATCAGCAAACCGGTCCGTCTGGATGAATTGCAAAAAATGATTGCTTCATTGGGGGAAAAATTGCAGCCACAAGAAAGAGAATCCAATCTGGTTATTGCCGATGAGACCATGCCTGCCTCTGTTATCCTGGAAGAAAACATTCCCATTATGGCAGATATCCAAACAGAGGAGGATTATGCTTTTGTTGTTGAACTGATTGATATATATCTTTCTGAAACCCCAAAGATGTTATCCGCTATACGGGAAGCTTTCGCATCAGATGATATAAAAAAATTCACTTTTTTTGCTCATAAACTCAAAGGCAGCAGCATTAGTCTCGGGATAGAAAAAATTTCCGGTCTCTGCGGATATATGGAAGATTCCGGCAAAGCGGGTGAAATGATGAAATGCCGCAATGAAATTAACGAACTGGAAAAAGTTTTCCTGATTGCACAGCGGGACCTGCTTAATATCAAAAATAAAATCAGCGGACAGGTCCAGTAAATTAGTGTGACTTACTGATAAGAGTGCTTACTCGTACCAGTTCCTGACAAACAGTCTTGTTTTACCAAAGCCGAAATTTTTAACGGTCTCCCCTCCGCCAAGCGTTCCGCCGCCGGCAATTACTTCCTGATTTGCCATTTTGGTTGATTTTTTAACTGCGGCGCTCGAATATAATATCGAACCATTACCCTGTCCCATTTTACCTCCTTCTTTGCCCAAGGTGACAACAGCTCCTACTATATCAGCATGAAAATGCTCAATTTGATCAGCAATTACCACACCGGTAAAAGTCCCTTTATTTACATTTTCCATCTTTGCGTCACCATCGTTATTACGCACAATCAGAATACCCTCACCGTCAATGCTTTCAGGTTTCCAGGATCCGTCCCCACCCAAATCTACATAGGTGACACCTTTGAGAGGATATTTTAACTTACTTGGGTCAGTTACATATTGACTGCCGCTTGCGCCTGATTTTGCAATATCCATCAGTTTACCGGGAGGATAGCCGCCTTTACTGCCGCCGAAAACCTCATCCGGAGTTTTGGGCACATTGGTACTTGGGGCGTTTTCCTTATATGAATTCGGGTCAGGATTTTTGGATGGTGCATAACTGTTTGTTCCATCAAATCCGCCTATTTTTGCGTTCCCCTGGTTTTTAACAGTTGATGTGCTCCAGACACCATGCTGACCCCCACCAAAAAGGATTAGATTCCCATTCAGATCATGGTCTCTCCCATCAACTGTCATGTTTCCCCCGACTTCAACATTGGAACCCATGGAAATTGTTGCACGCACCGCCTCGGGAATTTCCTTTGGTGCTGCACTCGCTGTCTTTTCCAGATGAATAATACTAACGGTAGTATCACCATGAAAGATTCCTTTGGCAGACACCATAACTACGGTATCCGTGTTATATAAGGAAGTTTTAACTGAATAGGAAATAGTTCCGCCTAATATTTCTTCCGTTTGATCATTCAGAATTCTGTAATCCGGATTTTCAGCAATGCGTATCATCATAATCTGTGCTGCAGAATAACTGAGATTTCTGGATTGTGTCTCATTATAATATGCGACTGAAGTATCCGTAGCACGAAGAATTGAATCATTGGTTGTTGATATGACAATACCAACCACAACCATAAGACCAAGAACTGTAATAATTACCTGCTGACCCATCTGATCACTCCTATAAATTTTTTGGTCTGATTAATTTTGTCCACTCAGTACTTTGATACAAAGTATCACCGGTGTTTTCCGGTGACCGTGTAATCAATCTGACCCTGACAGCTTTAACCCTGTCCCGCATTGGCTGAAGCAGCAGCGTTATGGGAAGCATTTCTACACTCATTGAATCTAAATACGTGAATTTCACCTCAGTAACCAATGCTACCATCTGAGGTGCGCTGCTGTTAACTTTTCTGTACAATGGCTTTTCATATGTTCTGTTGATGGATGCAGCAGTTCCTAGGTAATAAGAGATCGAGTCAACTACGGTATTGTTATCTATATCAGAATTAAAAGATATCCTGTTTGAATCCGCCAGGATAAGTTTGCTTCCGGTTACGCGATTGCCCATTTTGTAAAAATCTGTCTCGAGGATTTCTGCAGTCGTCCGGGCAGATTGCTGACCATACGCAGATTTAAAAATCTCCTCGGCATTTGCCTGCATCTGGGCATTAAAACTTATCACCATAACTGTTATTGTACCAGCAATAACAAAAGAACCTATTATATCCAGCCAACTCTGCATATGCCGCTCCTAATAACCGATAATAACATTTAGATATAGTGAGTCTGTTAAATACGTATTGGTCACCCACACGCCGACATTTTTTGCATACGTTGGGACCAGGGAAACATTTGAGGGGTTTGCGGGATCTACGTAGTTTACTACCGTCCTAACTGTATAGTCCCCTAATCTGCTTGTTGAGACAACCCTTGAATAACCGTTAAAATCATCTATGTCATCAAAAAGATTAACAGTAAGTTCACCTAAATCTTTCCCTAAACTTCCTGCTGAAGTGAGCAGATTTGCGCCGGTTACCGCAGAGGTGATCGTGTTTTCATCAAACGCTCTTGTCTTAACTTCTTCCAGTACAGACTGTCCTATGCCGGTAGCAGTAATGACCGCTTCATTGTAATAGGTTGCACTCTGCTGAAAAGAGTTTGCATTATAATAATTCACCATTAAAACGGTGATAAACGTAAGTCCGGCTATTGCCAATGCTTGTTGCATTTCACTTCAAATGTTTCTTACAAAAATAAATGTTAGCCGCTTCAGAGAACTTGATTTACGGCATTTAGAACTTCTCAAACTATATACGACACCAATTTAGAACCATTGCATTATTTTAGCAATACTAATAGTTGGAGCTGACAAATGATTAATGCAAATATCATACCATCAAATGGTACCCTTTTTTTATCAATTTTCAAATATTAGCTGAAAAGGTATCTCATAATAATACACTTTTCCCGACATTTCCACCAAAATGAGATAAAATGTCTTATTCTCATAAGTATAAGTAAAGTAGATTCAATCCCGCAGAATATCGTAATTTGAATTTTATTTTTCCAAATAATATCCCAACGTTCATGCGATTTCTAATATACATTTTCTCATTTCTCTTAATCGCCGGTTCGGCTTTTTCTCAGGTTTTACCGCTTCCCCCACGCCCGGTTAATGCATTAAGCGGTACTCAGGTTGTTGCAGCCATC
>CAYYJL010000078.1:0-8505 GCA_964472245.1 uncultured Ignavibacteriaceae bacterium
ATGACCTCGTAGAGGTCAAATATTTCTAGAAAAACGCACAGACCCAAACAACCCTGCGCCCCGGAGGGTCGCAACCGAAAATCCATATATATGGCAGATGTTACGACGCAATGTTTTGTCCCTGCCGGGACAATATTTTTTTTGGGTTTCCCATTTTTCTAGAAACATTTTCTCCCTACGGGAGATTTTTTTATAATATTTTATCATCCGGGACTAACCAATCGTTTGCATATATACAAATGCGCTCAATTAAATTCCCCTCCTTTGGAGGGGGCAGGGGGTGGTCTATTGTTCTGAATAATACCGACAACAATCAATATTCCCCCCAACCCCAGCGCGGTCACATATCTTCAAAACAAACCACCCCAAACACAAAAAAAACCTCAGCCCGGCTTGCACCTGACTGAGGTTCTTATTAAATAATAACTATATCTTTATTTCAAATCAGCAACTTCTGCGCCGATACCTTTTATCTGATATATAGTCATCGGACCGGTAACCGTAGAGGCATCAAATGTTTTGCCTGCATCTTCAGCAAGGTGCTGCAGATATTCAATTGCGGATTCCTTATCCAGTTCAATTTTATATACGAGTCCTTCCACCACGGCAGTTTTTCCTTTTGCTTCCATTGGAAACTCAATCTCACCGTCTTTTACTTTAATCTTAATCTTTCCTTCTTTGTCGCTTTTCAGCTCCATCCAGCATCCGGCTGCGGAACATACATCCAGCACTTCGCCTTCAACCAATACTTTTTTTCCTACAAATGATTCCGGATCTGCCAGAATATCAGAGATACTGGTTTTTTCCGTCATCTTAATTTCCTCGCCGAATTTCTTACCTTCGCCGCCTGAGTTCATGCAGGCAAAAGCGGAAATACTGATGACCATTATAAAGAACACTATTAATTTTTTCATGCTTATTTTCCTAAAAATGATGTACAAATATACCCATTGTCATTTATACGGACAATGCCTGCAGTCGGAATCGCAGCAGCTTCCCCGCTTTTTATGAAACAATTCCGTAAAAACCGTCAGCCCGGTAAAGGGGTCCTTATAATAGGTTAAACCCCGGGCAACCGAGTCGGCATGGAGCTTTATTACCTCCTCCGGAAGCGGATAATTCTCTATTTTCTTTAGTTTTTTAACTTTTTTACCCATCTTTGTTAGGGGTTTTTCTGTTAATTATATCGTAAATTGAATGACAAAATTACAACCTGATTTCTCAATTTTTTGGGGCAAAATCAAGCGCTTATGAATATCATTAGAAAATCATGGGTAAAAATAGTCATTATTCTCATTTTTACACTCAGCTTATTTTTGCTGCACTGCCATGTCAAATCAGCCGATATATCGCTGTTCGCTCATACAAGTAACATCAGCTCGGCCGGTCTTGGTTCCTCCCCGGCACCCGTTCTGATCAGCATTACCGCTGAAGATATTGATGCCCTCGGTGGTTTCCCCCTTAAGCGCAGCTATTATGCCCTTTTGATTAAACGGCTGGCAAAGTATAATGTACAAACTATCGGCATAGAACTCCTCTTTGCCCGCGTGGATACGGTCGCCGATTATTATGACCAGATTTTCCAAAAAGAAATTACCGCCGCCGGAAATGTTTTTCTGGCGTTGCCGCCGGAATCACATACCCCCGTTCAAAACCATGCATCTGCCGGTTTCCATGCTGCGGGTTACGGCCATCTTAATTATGCAGAGGAAGAAACAGCCGTTATCCCCTCCCGTCTTTATGAGGGAGGTAATATATACCCCGCATTTTCCGTGGCACTGACCGGAAACCAATATGCGCGGGAAGATATACGGGTTAATTTTACCCGCCGCTTTGATGCATTCACCCGCTATTCCCTTGTTGAGTTTTTCCGCTTGGATACCAACTCGCCGGATTCCCTTGCTCATCTGAAAGATAAAATTGTTATCATCGGCGTTACAGATGAAAAGTATTCGCAGAAGATATTCTCCCACCGGGAAGGGGTTGTCCCCGGTCTTGCCCTCCACGCCTTTGCCGCTGAAAATATCATGAATGATTCCGCATGGAACACCTCATACTATTATCTTTTTCTTGCACTTGGCTTTATACTCCTGCTTGGTGTTTCTATATATACGGAGTCTGCCGGCCATAAAAGGAAAATTATATACTGCGTGGTTTCCGCTGTGTTACTTTTTGCAGCAGGAGTCATAATGATGTCTGGCAGCGTTTTATTTCCGCTGGCAACAATGTTGATTACTCCGTTTGTCCTGCTCCTTTCCGATGTTGCACAATCCTTTTCTGCATGGAAGCTCCGTTTTGATGCAACAGTATCCGAGACGGAACTGTTAAAACAACTGCTCAGCAAAAAAACCAGTGAGCTGCAGGAACTGGAACGGAAAGCAGCAGCAGAGGGTAAAAACGCACGGCTGCAGGATGAATCCCTTCTTGCCAAAATGAAGGATGAGATAGAAAAACTCCGCTCATCTATCCGTGATGAAGAGATTATTTCTCCGCTCGAAGCCGGTACAAACCATCTGGAGTTTGAGGGAATGATATACCGCTCACCGGTTATGCAGCAGACGGTAAACCTGATAAAAAAATTCGCTCCATCTGATGAAACTGTTTTAATTATCGGTGAAAGCGGAACGGGTAAGGAATTAACCGCAGCAGCCCTGCACAAAAATTCCACTCGCAAGGATAAACCATTTGTGGCAGTTAACTGCGGCGCACTTTCTGAGTCCCTGCTGGAAAGTGAGTTATTCGGCCATGTAAAAGGCGCTTTCACGGGAGCCGTTACCGATAAGCAGGGGCGCTTTGAAGCAGCTGACGGCGGCACCATATTCCTTGATGAAATCGGTGAAATATCAGAAAACTTTCAACTGAAGCTGCTCCGCATTCTGCAGGAGGGTACGTTTGAAAAAGTAGGATCTTCAAAAACAGTCCGCGTGGATACCCGCGTCATTGCAGCCACAAATAAAAATCCGGAAAAACTTGTCAAAGAGAAAAAATTCCGCGAGGACCTTTACTACCGCATCAATATTCTGAATATATCTCTCCCGCCGCTGCGTGACCGAAAGGAGGATATACCGTATATCATCAATAAATTGATAACAGGCACCGGTGCGGATTTGAAAATTTCCGCTGCAGCAGTTGAGGCGCTCACTGCCCACGACTGGCCGGGCAATATCCGTGAGCTGGAATCGGTTATTAAACGGGCTGCCGTTTTTGCCAAGGGAGAAGATAAAAACGTCATCACCCTGCAGGATCTGCCGCAAGAGCTGACAAAAAACATTACACTGAACTATGAAGATATCGTATTGGAAGCGCTGCGCAAAAGAAAATTCAGCCACTCCTCATTTACCGAAACCGCAAAGGAACTCGGCACAGGCCGCACCCTGGTGAATGAACATTTCCGCGGTGTTGTGATGCATACCTTATGCAGTAACAATTTTGATATGGTTAAAACTGCCGCCTTAGTAGCACTCACCGACGAAACCGAGGTGATTCAAAAGGTGGAGTCTAAGATTGAAACCATACTCGCAAATATAAAGAACGATGTTGTTCCGCTTAAAGGCAGCGGTTTTGAAGAGGTGAAAACAAAACTGCAGTCCAAGTATAAGAATCTCCCAAAGAAATATCATGAATATCAGGACAGCATTATTAAAAAATACCTGTAAGCTGCTGCCGTCCGGAACCGGTATATACTGTTTATGTGCAATCGTATATATATGCATGTTCTTTTCCGGCACAACCCCGGCACAAAACACCCCTTTCCTGCCGGAAGAAACCATCTGCCTCAAAACGCAGCCCTTTACCTCCGCCGTTCCGGCTGCGGATGAACGCATCCGGGTTAAACATTACCGGCTTGATCTATCCTTAGATTATGATACCAGAACCATTAAAGGAAACACAAGTCTGTCATTCACCGTTTTAAGCGGCTCCATATATGAAGTGTTTTTTAATCTCTCCTCTTCTTTTCAAGTTGATTCAGTTATCATCTTCAATGTGCATGCAGACTTTACGCATACGGGGGATATATTATATGTACGGCATCCCAATCAGTTTTCGTTTTCCGGCGCAAAAGCCGTCATTTATTACTCCGGCACCCCGGCATCAACCGGATTCGGCAGTTTTGTGTTCGGCAATATACTCAGCCATAAAGCCATTTGGTCTTTAAGCGAACCTTACGGCTCGCAGGACTGGTTTCCGAATAAAAACAGTGTTTCAGATAAAGCTGATTCTGCCGATATCATTATAACGGTTGACACCTCCTTCACTGCGGTTTCAAATGGCCTTCTGCAATCAAAAACCGTTAATGGCAGCAAGGCAACCTTTCACTGGAAGACAAAGTACCCCATTGCCAACTATCTTATTTCTGTTGCTGTTGCACCTTATCAACTCTATACGAACTACTTCAAACACAGTGTAACCGACTCCATGCCGGTTACTCATTATTCAACGACGGATTTTTTTGAAGCAAGAAAACCGCAGTTTGATAAAACCATTGCCATGCTGCACCTGTTCACCGGACTCTTTGGCGAGTATCCTTTCATAAAAGAAAAATACGGTCACGCTGAGTTCGGCCGGGGCGGCGGAATGGAGCATCAGACTATCTCCTCCATGGGGGGATTTAATGACGGACTCATTGCACACGAACTTGCTCATCAGTGGTTTGGTGATAAGGTTACCAATAATAACTGGCAGCATATCTGGCTGCATGAGGGTTTTGCAACCTACGCAGAGGGCTTGTGGTATGAATCGCAGGACCCCTCATTCTATCAGCAATATATGACCATACGGGAAGGACCTGCCAAAGCCGCAACCGGAAGCATACTCGTACAGGATATATCCAATGTATATTCTATATTTGATTTTAACCGCTCGTACGCAAAAGCATCCTGGGTTCCGCATATGCTCCGCGGTGTGCTGGGTGATTCTCTTTTCTTTTTTGTACTAAAACGCTTTCTGAGTAATAACCGGTATGCTTATAAAACAGCTGATACGGAAGATTTTGAAATGATTGTTTCTGAGGAATACGGCAAACCGCTCGCACGCTTTTTTGATCAGTGGATATATAAAACAGGGTATCCCAAATATTTAATCTCGTATACATTCCGGAACAACCCGGACGGCACCCATACAACTAATCTACTGATTGACCAGACTGCAAATGCGGGCGGTGTGGTGTTTGAAATGCCCGTCCGCGTTGTTGTCCATACTACGGCAGGTGATGTTCCGGCTGTTTTGCATAACTCACTTGCTGTTGAAAATTTTTCAGTGGTAACCAACGGCGAACCTCTTTCCGTCAGCATTGATCCGGATAATTGGATTCTGAAGGAAGTGAATCTGCTGCGTGATTATTCTGCGGGCACTCTTGCAAAAGGGTATACCGTGCGGGATATATATCCCAATCCTGCCGGACCGTCCATGAACCTGCTGGTTGAACTTCTTGATGCAAAGGATATATCGCTGACCGTTTACAATTCTGCCGGGGAACGCATTGGCGGGAACATGCATATTGCCGGTTACTCAGGACTGAATAAGATTGAACTGCACAAACTTCTGCCGGGGCTCAGCAGCGGGACTTATCTGGTGGGGATTTCTGTCGGGGAAAACAGGGAATACAGGAAGGTGCTCTTTCTTAAGTAAGAGCAAAAAAAAGCCGGCATTGCTGACGGCTCTTTTAAACACTTTTCAGGATGAAATTACTTTATTTCAGTAACTTTATCTACTGATTCCAGCTTCACGAATCTCTCGTTAAACTTAAAGGTGCCCTTTGTGGATTTCATTGCTTTTACAACCTTTACGTTAACACCGGACTGCTGTTTCTTTGATTTGGATTTATCACCAAATGATTGTTGTTTAGCCATTCCTAATTGTCTCCTTATTGAACCTCAAATATAACTATTTCCTTTTTAACCGGAAAATGAAAAATCACTCAATCCGGCACAAATAAATTACCCCTGCCGAGCATAAAATCGGGGTCAAACTGCCTTTTCAGCCCTTTCATTTTCTCAATTCCTCCCTCCCCAAACATCATTTTCAGGTATTCCCGCTTCATTTTACCGATACCATGCTCCGCAGATACAGTTCCGCCCAATTCAACCGCTTTTTGGCATATCCCGCCATAGACTGCCCGGCCCTTCTCAAACTCCGCCTCCCCTTCCGGCAGCATATTCAGATGGATGTGGGAATCTCCAAAGTGACCGTAAATAACGTAGTTCAGCCCCGCCTTTCTTACTGAATTTTTACAAAAATCATAAAACTCACCGAATACTTCATGCGGCACGGCTGTATCAGTTCCCAGTTTACGGAGGCCTTTTTGTGCAATGAACTCATTCACCTTGTATGCCGCAGAGTGCCTCATTGCTTCCAGCTGCCTGCGCTTTGTTTCATCGGCAGCAAGCACCACATCATCTTCTGCTCCGTACCTGCCAAGCATACCCAGCAGCGCCTCTGCTGCCGTTTCAGCTTCACCGGTTTGCATTTCAATTTCCAGCCAGACTGCAGCAGCTGCATCTCTTTTAATAAACGGATAATCTCCCGCCAGCAGACGCAGTGCGCCGCCGTCAAAATACTCCAATGCCCTTGGTTTAAATCTGCCGATGCCGCCGCGGGCTGTATATATAAATTCCAGAGCCCCTTCTTCACTGCTGAAGTGAATAAGGCAGGATAATATATATTGCGGCTCAGGTATCAGCTTAAATGTTACCTTTTGTATAATACCCAATGTCCCCTCCGAACCGATGAACAAATCCACCGCATCCATATTTTCCCGCAGGTAATAACCCGAAGCATTCTTTACATTGGGAGCCGGCAAAGGATTAAATATAATATCCCCGTTCACACCGGGGAAATTTCTGAATATCGTTCCCTCTGCTGTGCAGTCACCCCTTTTCAGGTCAATGATAACTCCGGAAGGAAGAGTGAGAGTTAATCCCCGCACAAAATTCCTGACAGGTCCGTAATAAAATGATTTTGCCCCCGATGCATTTGTGGCAGTAATGCCTCCGCAAAAACAGCTTTTTTCTGTCGGGTCTGGTGGAAAGTACATCCCCTTTGCCTGCACCGCACTCAGCAATTCGCTCAGCGGAAGCCCCGCATCAACGGTTACTAACGTGTTGTCATGATTAAACTCCGGCGCCCTGTTTATCCGGGAAAAATTCAGAACTGCCCCTCCCTGCGGAACCCTTCCGCCTGTTAATCCTGTTCCACCTCCTGAAACCGTAATGGATTCACCGGATTCCCTGCAGAGTGTAACTGCTTCAGCTATGTCATCGTGGTGTTCCGGCAGGTAAATCCGGCTGCAGGTCCCCTTAAAATTTGAAGAATCATGCAAAAAATCAGGGTAATCCTGCGGAGTTTCGAGTACTTTCACTATTTTAACGAATCATTAAAAAATAAACGGGCTATTTTCTAAATTACCCATTATTTCTAAATTTTGTGGCATTAATTATTAACCAAATCAATAGAGGCACCTGTGCGTTATAAGTTACTTGGCAAGACCGGATTAAAAGTTTCAGAAGTTTGTTTGGGAACCATGACCTTTGGCGAAGATTGGGATATCGGCACCGGGAAGGAAAGCAGCCGTAAAATTTTTAACGCGTTTGTTGAAGCCGGCGGCAACTTTATAGATACAGCAAACCGCTATACCGAAGGCACTTCAGAAACCATGCTTGGTGAGTTTATCGCTTCCAGGCGCAGTGAAATTGTCCTTGCCACAAAATACTCCCTTTTTAACAAAAGAGGTGAAGTTAACGGCACAGGCAATAACCGCAAGAACATGGTAACCTCTCTGGAAAAAAGTTTAAAACGCTTAAATACTGATTATGTGGATTTGTTTTATCTGCACGCGTGGGACGGCATGACTCCGCTGGAAGAAATCATGCGCGCCTTTGATGATCTTATCACAGCCGGTAAAGTTTTATATATAGGATTTTCTGATACACCTGCATGGATTGTTTCCCGCGCAGATACCATGGCAGAACTCCGCGGATGGCATCGTGTTGCTGCAACACAGGCAGAGTATTCCCTTATCACCCGCGATGCGGAAAGAGATATACTCCCCATGGCCTCTGAACTTGATATCGCAGTCACTGCCTGGGCACCGCTTGCTGGAGGCGCACTCACCGGAAAATATCTTGAATCAAATTCCGGCCCCACACGCCTGAAAGAAGGAAGCAAACGGCTGAATGAAAAGTCTGTAAAAATTGCAAAGGAAGTTGTGGCAATAGCTGAGGAATTAAAATGTAAACCGGGCGCAGTGGCAATCCGCTGGGTTATGCAGCGCAGCCAGGTGGTTATCCCCGTTATCGGTGCAAGAACTCCGGAGCAGATGGCAGGCAACCTCTCTTACGAAAGCATCACATTATCTGATGATCATCTGAACCGTTTGAATACTGTCAGCACAATTGAACTCGGCTTTCCGCACGATTTCCTCAGCGGACCGGTTGCACAGGATTTAATCTTCGGCGGGCTTCAGGGTAAAATAGACAACCACCGCCGCAAGTAAAATATATATAAGTC
>CAYYJL010000079.1:0-8476 GCA_964472245.1 uncultured Ignavibacteriaceae bacterium
CATGTTCATAGCAAAAAGAGATACGCTGCTTTCCGTTAATTAACGGTAAAGACCCATCTCCCGCTGAACATCTTCCTTGGCAGCAGTTACCATTCTGTTGTCAATTTCCAGGAGAGCGGTTATCTGTTTAATCATTGCCTGCTCGTGAGAATGCAAATCATCATCGTTATATATAATTCTCCACAGGTTTTTAACCAGATCCAGTTTTTCATCAAGAAGAAAGTGCTCCTTGATATAATTGGTTATTTCTTTCATGGCATTTTCATCAGCCAGCTTTTGCTCAGAGAGGAAAATCAAATCCTCAATCTCAAACTCATCCAGCTTAAATGTATCCCGTATAATAGAAATAATCTTTGCACGTTCTGATTCAGCAAAGTCATTATCAGACTTAGCCATTTCAATAAGCAGAGCACAGGAAGCAATACGTGTCTGCTTCTGTCTTTCGGCTTCATCTTTTCCCCTGCTTTTGGATGTCGAAACAAGCCGCTTAAAAAGCCGGGTATCAAAAAGTTTTGCCATACATTACCTCGTTGATTTATGGTTTAACTAAATCGGGAATCCGTTCGTATAACTTTGCGAGATAATGATAATAATCACCCAGTTTTTTGTCTACCTGCTCCCATTGGAATCTCCATCCCCAGTTGCCTGCAGCTCTGCCGGGATAGTTCATTCTTGCGCCTGATCCCAGATTCAATATATCCTGCATGGGAATAACAACCGTGTTGGCAACGGAAGAATACGCAAGCCGGATTAATTGACTGCAGATATCATCGCCGTAATAGGAGAGATAGTTCTGTACCGATTTATATATATCATTCTCGTGCTGTGCGTGTTTTGCATTTTCAAAATAACCGCGGGTGGTGTCGTTATCGTGAGAACCGGTATAAACAGAGCAGTTTCTCTCAAAATTATGAGGGAGAAACTTCCGCTCCATGTTTGTACCAAATGCAAATTGTAAAATCTTCATACCTGGGAATCCGAATGTATCCCGCAGCTCAATTACCGTGGGAGTTATCAATCCCAAATCCTCGGCCATAATGGGTACATCACCCAGTTCTTTTTTAATGCTGGAAAAAAACTTTTTACCGGGTGCCTTAACCCATTTACCGGTTTCGGCTGTCGGTGCAGTTCCGGGCACTTCCCAGTACTCGTCAAAACCGCGGAAGTGGTCAATTCTTATGATATCCACCATCTCCAGCAGCGCTTTAATTCTTTCCTTCCACCATTTGAAATTATCTTTTTCCATTGCTTTCCATTTATATAACGGATTGCCCCACAACTGCCCTGTTGGAGAAAAGTAATCCGGCGGCACACCGGCAACGGATAATAGTTTGCCTTTGTCATTAACGGTAAATAATGATTTATTTGCCCAAAGATCGGAACTGTCGTATGCAATAAATATCGGTAAATCTCCGATGATCTGAATCTTCTTGCTGTGTGCATATTCCCTTACCTGATTCCACTGCTTAAAGAATATATACTGCACCCAGGTGTGGTACTTCACCTCATCGGAAAGTTTCCGCTTCCATGTGGCTATAGCATTCCCTTGCCGGAGGGCAATTGCAGGATCCCAGGTTGTCCATAGCTGCCCGCCGTGATATTCTTTGCAGGCCATAAACAATGCAAAATCATCCAGCCAGTCTTTATGCTTTTTCTCAAACTTCTTTAACGCATTTTTTTCTTCAGCATCGTCCATTTCCTTGAAGCGGTTATATGCCTGCTTCAGCCACTTCTTTTTAAGTTCTATTGCCAGACCAAAATCAATAGAGACAGGATTATGCGGCGGTATATCTGCAACATCTGCTTCTGTCAAATAGCCATCTTTAATAAGGAAATCAGGACTTATCAGATTAGGATTGCCTGCAAATGCTGAAAAACACTGATAGGGGCTGTCTCCGTAACCGGTTGGTCCAAGCGGAAATACCTGCCACTGCGTCTGCCCTGCGGCTTCTAAGAAATCAATAAATTTATATATCTCAGGTCCCAGATCCCCCATGCCGTATTTGCCGGGGAGAGAAGTCGGATGTAATAATATACCTGCTGTGCGTTGGAATGTAGCCATTATTGTTTGTTGTTATTTTTTATATATTAGAAATTAACCTGAATCCGTAGAGCAGGTCCTTTTGCGGAACAAATCCTAAGGTGACATTATCGTAGGTAAAACCCCAGCTGTAGTTAAGCACAAATGCTAATGCACCCAGCCCGTAAACATTTGGCAAAAGTGTAATCGGCGCATCGAGTGTTATAACCGTTTTTGAATCCGGGTTTTTTAAAGTGTTAATCAATCCCGATATATCATTAAAAGCTTTTGTTTTAAGAAGAAGCCGGGCACTCAATAATTCGCCTTCCTCACCAAGCAATGTCCTTGGCACATACAAAGAAAGTGCAGCATTAAACTCATTTAAATCATTGCCCGCATAATTGGTAAAGTAGAAGCCCTCAAGCGAGAACTTAAAATCTGAGGGGTCTTCATTTTTATATCCTATGCTCGCATAAAAATTTGTACCGCCGGAAGATTTGGGATACTTGTCAAAAAGTGAATCTGCTTTATTGAACCCCAGTTTTCTATCCTTTTCGTAAAACGCATCAAAGAATCCCCATTCAAATCCGGGTCCGAGACGCATAAGAGAACCGGATAAACTGAAAAAGAAGCTTTCTGTTCCAAACCTTGCACCAAGCAGACCAAGCTGCCCGTTTCCTTTACCTACAATTTGACCGGCACCGCCAACCACATAAAAATAGTTGTAATCAGCAATTTCAAGTGCGGAATATATTTCCGCAGCATAGGCACCTGCTGTCCCATCGGTTGCCGTGTTGTTATCGGGGTTTCTATCTATACCACCGCTTATGTTAAACTTCAGATTCGCAAAAATGGGGAGATCAATACCCATGGAGCCGGTAATTACTTCCGGATTCTCAACATTATTAGTCATGGCATTCAGATTAAATCCCTCCACGTTAATCCCCGCATATGCACCTGTACGCATATTATTTTCATCAAGGCGGTTATTATAATTGTTGACAGACATTCCGGTATATCCCTGAGAGAATCCCTCAACCGCACCAGCCATAATATATGCTGTACTGCTCCCTATGTAGGCATACTTGAAGGCATTGCCAAACTTTAAGTCAATTTTTCTGATTTTATTGGTGGATAGGTTATAAGGGACATTTATATCAAACCGGGTACCGATAACACCCGGATAGGTAAATGTAGGTGCAACTTTAATATCAAGAAAATTTCCGCCTTCTACCCCTTCAATCGTCCGGTATTTAACATCCGTGTCAAGATCAAAATCGTAATCCTGCGGAAACAGGAGGGAAGCAGTTAAGGTAACCATCAAGAGAAGCAAAGAACGGAAAGGCATCGGAGTTCCTTAATTATAGTTTAACATTCAACCCCCAGGCATTGCTCAGGGTATTAATAAAATTTCTTTCTGCATCAATAAAATCATCATCTGCATTTGCTATCTCAACCAGATCACGCAAAAATGCCTCCTTAAGATCTAAATCCTCTACCTCATAGTGAATTTTGCCTGCAATCATTTGCACCATCTCAATCCGGCTCTCGGAGGTGGAATTATACCACTGAAGGGTTTCAGCGGTAAAATGTTCAAATTCTGCCTCAGAAAGACCCTTTGCATGTTTGCCGAGCAAGGTCAAAATCTGATTCATCTCTTTCTCGGAAAGGTCTGAATCCGTAAGGTGTGCAAACGCCAGGTACAAATACCCGATATTCTTAAGATTCTTTTTTTCCTGTAAATTCATGCTAACTCCTGAAATAAAAAACAGCGCATGTTCTGAAAACTAAACCGTTGTCAGAACAATTCTAAAATTAAACAAAATATTAATAATATTTGAGTGACAACCGCCAAAAACAAATATTTTATGAGGTATATCGGTGATTAAAGTACCAAGCCATCCAATGCCCGGTGTTTAGCGGTTCAGGTATAATATGACCGGGGGCAAATAAACTCCGTTCTTTTCCGCCTAAATTGGCAGTAGTTCAATATAATATTTATATTTCCTTTGCTGTTTTTTTTATTATCAACAGGTCTTGATGGAAATTCAACACATCCGCAGTTTATTCCCCTATATTAAAACAGGCAAGGTCTACTTTAACCACGCCTCAATAAGCCCCCTCTCTTCCGTGGTGACTGATAAAATTAAAGATTATCTGGCGATGAGAAGTGAAACGGATATTGAAAATTTTGAATACGTCCTGGCTGTCACGGCAGAAGTAAAAGGCAAAATAGCTTCGCTCATTCACACTACGGCGGATAGGGTTGCCTTTGTGGATAATACCTCCAATGGGCTTAATATCCTGGCTCAGGGTTTACATTGGAAGTATGGTGACAGGATAGTGCTGAATGATATTGAGTTCCCCTCCAATGTGTACCCGTTTCTCAACCTGAAAACTCAGGGAGTGGAAATTGACTTTGTAAAATCCCGCGATGGCATTGTCTCCGCGGATGATATTCTCCGGGCGGTCACCCCTAAAACAAAACTCATATCCCTCAGCTTTGTGCAATTTCTGAGCGCTTACCGCGCTGACCTTATGAAAATTGGGGAGTACTGCGCAAAACATAATATCGTTTTTTGTGTGGATGGCATTCAGGGTATCGGCGCCCTTGAACTGGATGTGAATAAATACCATATAGATTTTGTTGCCTGCGGAACCCAAAAATGGATGATGGGACTCATGGGGCTTGCATTTGTATATATATCCGATAAACTGCAGGAATCTCTTGCCCCCCGTTATGTCGGATGGATGTCGGTGGAAAATACCTGGGAACTGCTTAATTATGATTTTGTCCTGAAAAAAACTGCAGATGCATTTCAGAATGGCTCATATTCTGTTATTGGCGTGGTGGGTGTCTCCGGTGCACTTGAAGTATTTGAAAAGATCGGGTATAAAAAAATTGAACAGATAATCCTTGCAAACAGCCGCTACTTTATCAACCGGCTGCATGAAACAGGATATACAATCCCTGCCTACCGGACAGGAACCGAAAACTTATCCGGCATTATCTCCTTCCCCTCTGAAAAAGCGAAGCTGATGTATCAGCAGTTAAAAGATAATAATATCATCTGTTCCCTTCGCGAAGGTATGATTCGTTTTTCCCCCCATTTTTATAACACTATAGAAGAAATCGAAAAGACGATTGACATTATAAAGCATATATAAAACAGGTTCACATGAAAAAAATTCTGATTGTTGAAAACGACTACTCCAATTCCGAAGTCCTGAAATGGTTTCTGAAAAGTGAGTATGAAATACATATTGTGAATGAAGGTGAAATTGCTATCCAAAAAGCAGGTGAAATCCGGTTTTCTGCTGTACTGATGGATATTAATTTAGGCGGCGGCATGAACGGGCTGGAAACAGCAAGGGGTATCCGGCAGCTGCCCGGTTATGAAAATGTACCTGTAATTGCAACAACGGCATTTGCGATGCCAAATGAAAAGGAAAGATTTCTGGAGGAGGGATGCACACATTTTATTGCCAAGCCGATTGAAAAAATTAAATTATTGGAACTGCTCCGCGAAATTGCAGTTTAATAATATATATCAGAAGATAAGCATCCAGAGTACGTAGTCCAATATCAGTATCAGCGCAGCTGAAAGCACAAAAGAACGAATGGTGGAAAGTCCTACGCCCTCGGCTCCTCCCTCAGTACGCAATCCGATATGACACCCGATTAATGAAGTTACCCCGCCAAAGAAAACTGTTTTAATTAATCCCGAGATAAAATCATACATACTGAAATACCTCTTCACTGATGTAAAAAACACTGCCGGAGATACCCCCAAAAAATAATCAGCGACAAAGTATGCGCCTACCACCGCAATCACATTTGCAAAGATTGCAATGAGGGGCATCATAATGATTGCCGCAACAAAGCGGGGCATCGCCAAGTATCTCACAGGGCTGATTGCCATAGTCTCAAGAGCATCTATCTGTTCAGTTACCTTCATGGTGCCAAGTTCTGCAGCAATGGATGCTCCCACGCGGCCTGCGATGATAATACCGGTGAGTACCGGGGCAAGTTCAGTGATAATTGCCCGGCTGGTTGCACCGCCAAGAAATGAGATGGGGGCAATTCCTTTCAGCTGATATGCCGCCTGCCAGGCAGCTACTGCTCCGGTGAATACAGCAATAATTAATACCAAAGGGAGGGAGTTCACTCCTATATGCTCCATCTGAAAAATGACGAGTTTCCGGCTTTTAGGTATCTGAGCCATGCTCCTAAGGATACCAAAAAATAATTGGGCAACCTGTCCAATCTCAGAAAATAGATTGATAGTTGTTGTGCCTATTTTAGTAAAAAACCGAATTATCAAATTTTGCCTTGTTTTGTGGGCACAATATAACAAATGTGCGCAAATCAAATGGAATGCGGGACTACTTTTTTACAAATTTAAACATCTTTAACACCGGTCCTCTCCAAAAAAAATGTTTTGTTTATTCCGCCGAAAAAATTTAATATCGTAGCACAGATTTAACAATCTTAAAATAAAACAATGTCAGGTTCCGGGTGTGAAGAAATCCGGATTGTTTTATCAGAGGGTTCCTGCTTCTCGGCAAGCAACTAAGGATTAACGAAACACTAAACAGGAGTAACTATGCTGCTTCATCACCAATTTGTGAGGATGGCAAAACAACATGAAAAAAAACTTGCTATCATTGACAAAACTCTGAATCGAAGGGTTCCATACAAGAAAGCGCTTATCGGCGCCCTGATTCTTGCGAAAAAATTCGATCAGTTTAACCCCGGATTCCTGGGTATCATGCTGCCGAATACGGCAGGTGCCGTCCTATCGGTAATGGCAACACTTATGAGCGGCAGGGTGCCGGTTATGATTAACTATTCGACGGGTGCCGCCGGCAACTGCGAATATGCTCAGAAAAAATGCGACTTTAAGACCATTGTAACCTCCAAGGCATTCCTGGAAAAAATCAAATGCCCGGTTCTGCCAGGTATGGTTTTTCTGGAAGATATCATGGCTTCTATTTCCATTTTTGATAAACTCGGAGCAGCCCTTAAATCTGCAATGTCGGCTGACAGCATTATTAAAAAGATTCATCAGGGTAATGAAGATGATACACTTTTAATACTCTTTACCTCCGGAAGCGAAAAAGACCCCAAAGGCGTACAGCTCACCCATCGTAATATTTCTCAAAACTTTAATGCATTGGTTAAAGCTTTTGGTTTGACCTCGGATGATATATTCCTGGCTAATCTCCCCTACTTCCACGTATTCGGGCAGACAGCAAATTTATTTGTGCCGCTGGCGCTTGGGATAACCATAGTTACCTACGCAAACCCGCTGGATTTCAAAACTATCTCAGATATCGTTCGCGATGAAAAAATCACCCTGATGGCAGGAACCCCAACCTTCTTTTGGGGATACCTGCGTAATTCCAAACCGGGAGATTTTGATTCAGTCAGAATCATGCTTTCCGGTGCGGATAAATGCCCTGATGCACTCCGCGCTGCAATGAAGGAAAAACATAATAAGATATTGCTGGAGGCATACGGCGCAACGGAAACTTCACCTGCCATTACCGTTAATACATACGAAAATAACCGTCCGGGAAGCGTAGGCAGACCGATTGAAGGCGTGGAAGTCCGCATCGAACATTATGAAACGGGTGAAGAATGTAAAGTCGGCGAGATTGGCAAAATCCTGGTTAAAGGAGATAATGTCATGAAAGGTTACTATGATGACTTTGAACAAACGTCTCTCAGCATCCGCCACGGCTGGTATGATACCGGCGATATGGGTTACAAGGACAGTGAGGGATATATATGGCATGTTGGCCGCCTCAAACGATTCCTGAAAGTCGGCGGCGAAATGGTCTCCCTTATTAAAGTTGAAAGCGTTCTGGAAAAACTCCTTCCTCCGGATGCTGAATGCTGTGTTGTTGAGGTTCCTGACTCCTTACGCGGTGCAAGAATTGTTGCCGCAGTAACTCAGCAGCTTGACGAAAAAGAAACGCTAAAAAAACTGGCGGAGCAGCTTTCCAGCATAGAAATGCCCAGTAAGTTTGTAGTCCTGCCTGAAATGCCAAAACTCGGCAGCGGTAAAATTGACTTCAAAACCATCACCGACCGCGTTCGGGATATGGTTCAGTCAAAGTAACACACCGAATATATATTACAAAAAATCCCTTCTTGTTTGGCAGCAAGAGGGGATTTTTTTTGTTAGTTACTTCTTTTTGCTAAAATCCAGTTAACAATTCGTGTTTCCCCTTAGCGGCCTTCGCGTGCAGATATGAATTGTTTGTGATTTGAAACAAATAATTTCTCCGCCATTAACACGGAATAATTTCCTTTGCGTTAACTCCGGAATACCCATTTCTCTGCAGACATCCTGTCACCCCTTCAGGGTTTCATATATACTAATACATCACTTTACTATAATCCTGTCAACACTTCGTGTTTCCCCTTAGCGTCTTTGCGTTTACTCC
>CAYYJL010000080.1:0-8466 GCA_964472245.1 uncultured Ignavibacteriaceae bacterium
ACCGGCGCTGTAGTTGCCTCTGCCTTGCCATATATCTTTACTAATTATCTCGGAATTTCTAACTCGGCTCCCGAAGGCATCATACCCGATTCTGTAAAATACTCGTTTTACGTAGGTGCGTTTGCATTTCTTTCGGCGATATTGTGGACTGTTTTCCGAACTAAAGAGTATCCGCCCGAGAATATGGAAAAATTCCTGCTGGAAAAATCAGAGAAAAGCAGCATAGGTGCAGGTATCTCCGATATATGGAATTCATTTATCACGATGCCACGTGCCATGAAGCAGCTCGCTTTTGTACAGTTTTTCTCCTGGTTCGCACTTTTTGCCATGTGGATATACACCACCAATGCGGTGGCTCATCACATATATATGGCACCTGACAGCCACTCTAAGGAATATAACGAAGCAGCTGATTGGGTGGGAATTTTATTCGCAGCTTATAATCTTTTTGCTGCCCTGTTTGCATTCTTACTCCCTGTTACCGCTGCAAAGACCAGCAGAAAAGTCGTTCATGCGATAAGCTTAGTTTGCGGCGGACTCGGGCTGGCATCATTTTTTATTATTAAATCTCCGGAGCTTCTCATTGTTTCTGAAATGGGTATCGGACTTGCCTGGGCATCAATACTCGCTATGCCATACGCTATTTTAGCCGGCTCACTCCCCGCAGAAAAGACCGGTGTATATATGGGGATATTTAATTTTTTTATTGTGATACCCCAAATAGTAGCCGCAGGCATCCTCGGATTTTTTGTAAAAAATCTCTTTGGCGGGGAATCAATTTATGCACTGCTGCTCGGAGGCGCCTCTATGTTCCTTGCAGCTATGCTGACACTCACCGTTGAAGATAAAGATTAATCAGAAAGGAAGATATGAAAAGTAAAATCAAGGAAATTATTGATGGATTTAAGAAATCCTTTTGGGTTGCCAACATTATGGAACTCTTTGAAAGAGTTGCTTACTACGGCCAGGCAACCATTCTCAGTATATATCTGAGGGATTATCTTAAATTCACAGAAACAGAGGCAGGCCAGCTGAGTTCGGTATTTGGCGGATTGATATATTTTCTCCCCATCTTTGCCGGAGCTATAGCTGATAAGATTGGTTTCAGAAAAGCATTTATGTTTGCTTTTTCTGTCCTTGCTTTGGGATATTTTCTCATCGGCTCAGTGGCAATGGAACAGTTCAGCGGGCTATATGAAAATATGGACCGGTTTCCCCTGCTGATTGGTATTTTGGTATTTACAGCTATCGGGGGAGCATTTATTAAGCCGAGCGTATTAGGTACCATTTCATTCACCAGTACGGAAAAGACGAAGTCCTTTGGTTACGCTATATATTACTGGCTGGTAAATATCGGCGGTGCACTTGGACCGCTAATTGCGTTTTTAGTCCGCGATTCCATCGGTATTCAGGCGGTGTTTGTGGTTTCGGCTGTAAGCTGTTTGTTAATGGTTGTAACTACTATCATCTTTTTTGACGAACCAATGTCTGAAGGAGAAAAAACCACTTCCAGTCTCGGTGAGTTGTTTGCAAATCTGCTGAAAGTATTGGCGAATATAAAGTTTATGATTTTTCTTGCAATCTTTTCCCTCTACTGGATTATGTTCTGGCAGATATTCATTGTGATTCCATATTATGTAACCGATTTTATAGATAAGGATGCTCCGTTTGAACTTATCCAATCAGTTGGCGCATGGAGTATCATTATCCTCCAATTAGTTGTGAACAGACTGACAAAAGATGTTTCCCCTATTTGGTCAATTGTCCTTGGTTTTGCTATCTCTACCCTCTGCTGGGGTATTATTTTCCTTAACCCGACTATCCCGGCAATTATCGCGGGACTGATTATCTTCTCTATCGGTGAGCAGACACAGGCACCGCGCTATTATGAATATATAGCGGATATCGCTCCAAAGGGACAGGTCGGTTTATTCCAGGGTTATGCATTCCTTCCTGTTGCAATGGGATGGGTATTCGGCGGTACCTTGGGCGGATATTTATATGAGGAATTTGCAAAAGGGCAGAATAATCCATCCATGCTTTGGCTGACTTTGTTTGGAATAGGAATATTTGCCACCATCTGTATGTTCCTGTATAACAAATTCCTGACTTCACAAAGTAAGGCCTGAGTATTCTGCCATGCTGAAAAAGTTCTCAAAAAATTTCTGGGTAGCCGTGTTCATGGAGTTTACCGAACGCGGCTCCTATTATGGCGTAATGTCCATATTGTCCGTATATATGGTACTTTCTATTGATGAAGGGGGGCTTGGATTCAGCAAAGAGAAAGTTGGTATCATTAAGAGTGTTATACAGCCGATACTGTATATACTCCCCATTCTGGCAGGAACACTCGCAGACCGTTTTGGCTACCGGAAGGCGCTGATGTTTGCATTCACAGTTATGAGCGCCGGTTATTTTCTGACAGGAATGGTTACTTCCTATGAGCAGGTATTTCTTGCACTCATTCTCATGGTGATTGGTGCGGGAACCTTTAAGCCGGTTATATCAGGAACCATTGCCCGAACAACTGATGAAACCACCTCAACATTAGGATTTGGCATTTTCTATTGGTCAATTAACCTGGGCGCCTTTATCTTTCCCCTCTTTTTAATCCCCTGGCTTAAAGCAATCTCCTGGTCATATATATTTTATATGGCAGGAATTGGTACCGGGGCATTATTGCTGTTAAATCTGTTCGTTTATAAAGAGCCGGAAAGGCCTAAAAATACCAAACCATTCAAGGTCGTATTAGAAGAAATGTTCCTGGTGCTGAAGGATTTCAGATTTATTCTTCTCATACTTCTTTACTCAACTTTTTGGATATTGTATTTCCAGATGTTTGATACGGTATTATGGTATTTGACGGATTATGTGGACGTGGCACCGGTAAATGCTGCCGTAAATGCATTCCTTGGTTTGTTTGTCACAAATCCACAGTGGGTGTTCGATGCTGAACATGTGACCGTTCTGAATGCCGGTACCATTATTATTCTGCAGATTATGATTTCAAAAATTGTGGAAAAGTATGAAGCATTGCCTACCATGATTGCAGGATTGGTCATGGGTACACTCGGTATTGCGATACTGGCTATATCAAACAGCATTTGGGTATTTATGGCAGGAATCATTGTATTCTCAGTCGGAGAAATGACTGCGCATCCCAAATTCCTCAGTTATGTTGGTATAATTGCCCCCGAAGATAAAAAGGCATTGTATCTGGGTTACGCTTTTCTCTACGGTGTAATTGGCAGCGGAATAGGCGGTGTACTTGGTGCATCGTTATATACTCACTACGTGGATACACTGCATGACCCTCAAACGATGTGGATAATCTTTACGGCAATCGGCTGCATATCAATTGTCGGTTTGCTTGCATACAACCGCTTTATTATAAAGAAGTAGTTAAAAGCCCGGTCAACCCGGGCTTTTTTATTAATTGCCTGGTGCTTTTAAGGATTTAGCTGTACCCGCAGTTTCTTTTACAAACATCCACAATACAGCTGATATAAATAAACTGACAGCCGAAATTAAAAAGATAATATTCTTGTTTGCTGCTTCCTCAATGTACTTCCCTGCAATTAAACTGACCAGCAGCTGAGGTATAACAACAGAAAGATTAAATATCCCCATATACATCCCCATTTTTCCTTTATCAACTTTTTCTGACATGATTGCAAACGGCAGACTGACAATTGCAGCCCAGCCCACACCTGCAAACGCCATCAACATATATATATGCATTGGCTCAGAGGCAAAAAAAGCAATACAAAGATATGCTGCTGCCATTACAAATAGACTGCCATAGTGTGTTTTTACTCTGCCAAAAACAGGACTGGTTTTTGCGAATACAAAGGCCGGCAAAATAAATCCAATGGTATTCAGCACGGCAAATGATATTGAAAGAACCTGCCCTGAATCAGCATCCGAAACAGCACCCAGATTCTGCTTCACAAAACCGATTGAGTAGACAAACATGGTCTGCACACCTATCCAGCTGAAACCATGAGCGGCATACAGCTTCATCAGTTCACCAAGGTCAGCGTTTGAGTGTCCGGATTTCACTTTGTCTTCTCCGGAATCATCCGCCGCAACATCAAGGTTTCTAGGTTCCTCAATAAAGAATACCGGCAGAACAGAAAACAGGAGGACAACAAATACCCCGACATATATAAGCGTAATATTACCGGCAACTGCCCCAATTACATAAGCAAGTACCCCGAAGAACCCGGAGATTGTCTGCATCCAGGTATATCCTTTAGTGCGGGCATCCCCTTCCGGAGTAACATCGGCAATCACGGATCTGGTTGGATTAAAGCTGATATTAATTGCCAGGTCAAGAGTGAGCGCAACAACAGTAGCAACAACAATCAGGTTAGTTATACCTATTGCCGTTCCAATGGTATCTATATTTGGTAAAGCAAGGAGCATAAAAGCAGCAATAGGGCCGCCGATAAAAATAAAAGGCCGCCTTCTCCCACCCCAAAACCAAACCTTATCACTGATTAATCCAACAATAACCTGCCCGACAATGCCTGCAAGAGGTCCGGCAGCCCAAACATAGCCAATCTCATGCAGGTCTAAGCCAAACTTGGTGGAGAGTATCCAGCTGAGTGCGGAAATCTGTACTGAAAGTGCAAATCCCATCGCAGTAGCCGGAAGACTCAGCAGGGCATAAAAGCCGGTTGAAAGATTTTTCTGCATCGATAACATATTTTTAACCTTTCACACTGCCGAGCGTTAACCCGCTGACCAGCCACTTACTGAGCACTACAAAAAGAATTACAACCGGGATTGAGACAACCAGACTTGCGGCGGCATACAAACCCCACTCCGTTGACAGCTTTGACTCAAATGATTTGAGTCCCAGCGGGAGTGTATATAATGATGTATCCTGCAACACCTGGGCTGCCACAATATACTCTGACCATGCGGTCATGAATGAAAACAGTGCCGTGATTACCAGCGCAGGAGCAGCCAGAGGCAGAATGATTCTGTAAAACGCCTGCCAGCGGTTGCAGCCGTCTATTCTTGCGCTCTCTTCCAGACTGAATGGAATTGTATCATAAAATCCCTTCATCTGCCAGACGCAGAACGGCAATGCTGTGGCTGAATATATAATGATAATACCAAGGTAACTGTTTATCAACTCTAATTTAATCAGCATGATATACATGGGCAGCAGCAGCATGGTTGCAGGAAACATTTGGGTGCCCATCAAACCTAGCATACTCACCTTTTTCCCCACAAAATTATACCGGGAAATTGCATAACCTGCTGTGGATGCCAGAATTACACCTGTTAATGTTACCGTCAATGAAATAAGCATGGAATTGAATATCCAATTAAGGAAATCTGTCTTGGTAAACAAATTCACATACTGCTGAAAGGTCCAGTTTTCCGGTATGATATCCAGTGAGGTGGATAACAGTTTATCACCGGGACGAATGGATATAGTGAAAACGTTTAATATCGGATATATAGCAATAACCGTAAAAACTATTAAAAAGAGATAAATAAATATGACCGTAAAAATTCTTTTCTTTTCCATCTTTGCTGCCTTTAATTATATACAGATTCTGTAGCTTTGGTTTTCCTCTGAAAGAAATACCAAAATACAGCAAGAAATATGAAGAGGATAACACTGAATGCAGCGGCATATCCGTAGCGGTACAGATTGAATGCGGCCTTATATACAAATGAAACAAGAATATGCGTGCTGTCCGATGGTTCGCCAGCGTTACTGACCAGCCACACCACATTCAGATTATTAAAAGTCCAGATAATGCCAAGCGTAATAGCCGGAATCATTACCGGTTTTAACAGCGGAATAGTTATGGTTCTTAATTTTTGATACCATCTGGCGCCGTCTATATCTGCGGCTTCATACAACTCAGCAGGTATGCTCTGCAAACCACCCAGCGCAATAATCATCATGAAGGGAAACCCGAGCCAGACATTGGTGATGATAACCGCAATAAATGCTTCCACAGGAGATTTCAGCCATTCTATCGGATTCATGGCAAAAAACTGCATCAATATCTGATTAATTGAACCATATTCGTAATTGAACATCCCCCTCCATGTTAATGCCACTATATACTGCGGTACTGCCCAGGGAAGTATAAGTAATACGCGGAAGAGAGTTGTTCCCGGCAATTTTTGATTCAGGAAAAGGGCAAGTGTTACTCCAATGGTAACATGAAAAAATATGTTTGCCGCTGTCCAGATAATTGTCTTAAGGAATATTTCGTAAAGTTTCGGCTCCTTGAATACTTGTATATACTGCACAAATCCGACTATTGACCAGTCCTTAAGGTGTGCCAGACTCATATTAGAAAAAGAGAGCACAATATTATAGAAGAATGGATAAAATATTACTGCAAAGAGAATCACAATTGCCGGCATAGCCATATAATAGGCAAACGAATCCTTTTTCAGATTCTGAAAGAAGAGAGCAAAACTTTTTCTCATCTTAAACAAAAGCAACAGCACGGCACCCACCAATACTATCTGCACAATTAACCCGCCTACGGGATCATAATAATCTTCTCTTAGCTCCTTAATTTTTATCTCCGCATCCTTTTGCATTCTTTCTGCTGCTTTTTCAGCAGTTATTGAACCGCCAAGTACTGCCTGATACGGCGGACGCATTGCATCCCATATTGCACGCATTTCCGTGAAAATCGGCAGCCCGACACCAAGTTCAATCTGCTTTCTGGAGTTAATTACTATTGAATCACTCATCAGCCGCGGGTCACTGTATAATTCAATTCTTGTGGGAAATGTTTTGGTAATTTCAGAAGTTATCAGCTGTTCCTCGGGAGTCATTAAAAATTCAAGGAACTTTTTAATGGTCGCAAGTTTTTCACCGGTCACATTCTTATTGATTGAATATCCTTTTGGCGAAATCATCGGTGCACAATATAACCCGGTCTTTTCAATCATAGGAAGCGGAGATATACCATAATCAATGCCCGCATTGCCGTAGCTTGACCAGGACCAGTCCCCGTTGATAATCATCCCCGCTCTCCCCTCTTTGAACAGAGCATCTGCAACGTTGTAGTCTGCTTCGTTAGGGATTATTTTATGCACGTCACGGAGTTCTTTAATAAAGTTTAACCCCTGCACCATTTGGGGTGTATTCAGCGTAGGCTTCCTCGTAGAATCCACCACCCAACCGCCAAATCCTGTCAGAAACGGAACAAAAAAGTACGGCTCAGTATAATTCCAAACCAGGCCGTATTGGTCGGGTCTTCCATCCCCGTTTTTGTCAATGGTCAGTTTTTTACCAAGTTCAATCAGCTCTTTATCAGTCGTGGGAGGTGTTTTTACCAGTGCTTTATTATATACTAAGGTAAGATGATTACCCAGTTTATCAGCAAGCTGCCAGAGATGTCCGTTCGAATATATAAGCGCCTTATCATTAAAATTGGCAAGGTATTCAGGAGTAAAAATTGAATCAAGTGCCTTAATGATACCAATTTCTTCAAATGGCCCTATTTGATCCGAAGGTCCGTAAACCAGTTCAGGCCCCTGACCACCGATAGCTGCCACGATAAATCCGGAACGCATCTCCTCAGTTTCCTTAAAGAGCTGCTGAATTTTAACTCCGGGATTCTCATTTTGGAACCTCTCTATCTGCTCCTGAAGCCGTTCAGTCTCTTCGGGGCGCATGGTATGCCAGATAACTATTTCGTTATCGGGCCTTTTATTATCACATCCGGTAAAAATAAATCCGGCTGCCGTCAGGAGCAATAGGAATAGATGCTTTTTCATTTGTTGTGCAGTTTAAATAAAATGAAGCCGCCTTTATCTATATATACGTCAGATAAATGCAGAAAATTATCTTTATAAGTCAAACCAGGAAACCGTAACCCGCGGAAGCGGTCAGAAGCAATACCCTCTCCCATTATTCTCACCGGATGGCTGCCGGATTTTAATATGTATTCAGGAATTTTACCGGCGGGAATTTTTAAATCCTTGTAGTTTACATCAGAATTGTTAACTAATGCCATATAGATATCAGAGCCGGTATAACGGAATATTACAAGGACGTTTTTATCATCATTAGTTGTCGCTGTCAGCGATAGCTGTTTGGCATCATGCCGGGCCGATAGCACGTGATGCGTTTTCCGTACTGTATTCAACTCCTTATAAAAATGTACAATCGGACCATCATACCGCAATGAATCCAACAATATTTTCCAATCAAATGGATTCCGCACATTTTCAGGAGGCATAATTCCGGAATACATCAACTCGTCTCCGTAATATATCATCGGCGTACCGGGCAGTATATAGGTGAGGAACAAACCTTGTTTCAACTTATTGATATCACCCGAAAAAAAGTTTATCGGTCTCTGATTATCATGGTTTGAAAAGAAGCGGACGGTTTGAAACCCCTGCGGAAATACTTCCTGATACGATTCCAATAGTCCGATAAACTTAGCATTATCGTTTGATCCG
>CAYYJL010000081.1:0-8464 GCA_964472245.1 uncultured Ignavibacteriaceae bacterium
GTCTGTTCTTCAGACTGAAATCACCCATTCATCTGACCCGGTATATCTGATGAACCAACTGAACAGTACACTATATAAATTATCTGAAAGGAAAACGTTTGTCACTTTTCAGATTATGAAATTTGATTTCAGCAACAATATGATCACATTGGTAAACGCCGGGCATATTCCGGTCATACGCAAATCTGCATCGGACGCATTTGAGCAGATTAGAATTACCTCTCTTGCCCTTACGCTTTCACCGGAAAGTAATTTTACTCACGGAACCTATCCACTTACCCGCGGCGAAACCTTCATTTTTTGTACCGATGGAATTGCTGAAAACACAGCAGATAAAAATCTAAACACCGGTCTCGAAAAGATTGCCCGGCTTGCCGCTGAAAAGCAATATTCTGTTGACAGCCTCATGGAACATATATTACAGGAAACCGGTGATAATCCGGATGATGATATGACTCTGGTTATCGTCAGAGTAAAATAACTACAGCGTTTTTTCCATCCTGTAGTGCGGAATTGTAACCTCTGTAAATACACCCCCTTTAATTGCATAGCCGAGTTTTATGTAAAATTGAATTGATTCTTCCCTTGCGTGCATGGACATCATTTTATACCCCCGCCCCTTTGCCCAGCCCTCAGCATAAAACACCATATATCTGCCAATGCCGCGTCCGCGTATATCCGGACTTACCGCCACCTGCCTCATCTTAGTTTCATCAACTGACACACTCTTTAATAGCAAGGTTCCGGCCAGTTTTTCCCCTATAAAACAATTTATATGGATTTCTTCTGCCTCCTCTTCCAGTTGTTCTTCAGTAAAGGTGAGCCCAAGAGGTTCCCGTAAAACTGCCAGCCGCAGTTCCACTTCTTTTATATATTCCGGACTGCCGAATGATATAATTCTTACGGTCAATGCGTCAGTGTCAGTTTGCATTATTTTTTTCCCTGGCATACACCAGATAATCAGTCTGCGGAACTTCTGCTCCGCTCTGTTTTAATAGCTGCACAATCTGACCGCGGTGATATGCAGCATGGTGGGTAAGCTGAATCAGCACCGCCCGTATCTGAAACACCGCCCTTCCTTTCGCCCCTCGTACTTCAAAAGAAGCGTCTTCCTTTTCCTTATAGTGCCCCTCATGCCACTTTTTCCACATTTCATAATTAACTTCCTCTGCGCCTGCCAGTTTTTCTGGCGGAATGATATTCCACGGTTTAGCGGATGATTCAGCCCCCTCAATGCGGTCCAGCCATAATCTTTTTGCTTGCAGCACATGAGATATAAGCTCCCATACTCTTTCAGGCACAGGCCCCGCTGCTTTGCAGGCATCGATAACCTTCACATTTGCCCAATGTTCGTATTCTATCTGTTCAAGTATTAACTCTTCAAGAGTCATGCATTGCTCCTTCTGATCATATACAAAATGGCGGATTTCACAGCAGATTGCTCGCAAGTTCTGCTAACTCAGACCGCTCTCCTTTTTCAAGATTTATATGCGCGTACAGTTTTTCCCCCTTAAAATGATCAATCAGGTATGACATTCCGTTGGACTGGGAATCCAGGTACGGATGATCAATCTGATATATATCCCCCGTAAAAACAATTTTTGCTCCTTCACCGGCACGGGTAATAATCGTTTTAATTTCATGCGGTGTTAAGTTCTGTGCTTCATCAACAATAAAGAAAATACGCTGCAGACTCCTGCCTCGTATATAACTGAGCGGTTCAATAACCAGTTTGTTATCCTTTATCATCTGATTAATCATAACATGTTGTTTATCATCTTCCCCGTACTGGTCCTGAATAACTTTCAGGTTATCCCATAACGGCTGCATATACGGGGCGAGTTTGCTTTCAACATCCCCCGGTAAAAAGCCGATATCTTTATTGCTCAACGGAATCACTGGTCTTGCCAGATATATCTGCCGATATTGCTTCCGGACTTGCAGTGCGCTCGCCAGCGCAAGCAGTGTTTTTCCCGTCCCTGCTTTACCGGTAATGGATACAAGGGGAATTTCAGGATTTATCAATGCATCAATGGCAAATGTCTGTTCTGCATTCCGCGGTTTAATGCCGTAGGCGGGAACTTTATCAATCCTGAAAAAATTTTCCTTTTCCTTATCAATCCTTGCAAGTGCGGATCGTTTAGCATTCCGGAGTATATAATACTTATTTGCACATAAATTCTGCTGCTCCTGCTTTGGCAGTTTAGGCACCGCTATCTGAAAAGGTACTTCAAAAAGTCTGCTTAAGGCGCGGTCATCAAAGTCATCTATCATACCCTTGCCGGAATACAACTCCTCTACGCTTGTTATCCTGTCTGTTGTGTAATCCTCGGCTCTTAAATCAAGCGCTTTGGCTTTCATCCGCAGGTTCACATCCTTGCTGACAAGCACCACCGAATCCTTATCTGCTGCATTCCGTTGTATCTCCAGTGCAGAACTTAAAATCCTGTGGTCCGGTGTATCCTCGATAAATATTTCCCGTATTTCCTTTGATATACCTCTTGAAATGCTGACGCGAACCTTCCCTTTCCCTTTTCCGAGTGATATACCGCCGTTAAAGATGGCGTCACCGGTAATGGAGTCTAATGTGCGCGCAAACTCGCGTGCATTAAGATTGATGACCTGGCTTCCTCTTTTGAAGTGGTCCAACTCTTCTATGACTGTTAGGGGGATTACTATATTATGTTCCTGAAAGTGGTGAATACAGGATGCATCGTGCAGGACCACATTTGCATCCAGAATGAATGTTTTTACAAGCTTACTCTTTGCCAATACTACCATTCTCAAATGTGTATTGCAATATTAAAAAGTTATTAATAATCTCCAACGGTTAATTAAAAATTAACCGTTGGATAATATAAAATGCAGCTTATTTGTGATTTGCCGCAGTATCTTTTATAACCTCACCTCTGCCGTCTGAGGTACTCCAGAACAGCTGTATTAAACTCCCCTGATTTATCAATTTGCAGCATATGGCCGCATTCCGGAATTTCTGCCAGCTCGCAATTTGGTATATCTTTCTTTCCCTTTTTGAATACATCAGCAGTAAAACCGGGGTTAAGATAGGGATTGGGTATCAGCAAATCATTAGCACCATACACGATAAGCGCAGGCATGGAAATCTTGCCCAGTTTATCAAATGTGGGTTCATCCAGCATGGCGTTAACGCTTCGTATAACTGCATATACAAACTCGTCAAACTCCCTGCTTTTTGCCATGCGTGCCCGTTCCTCAACCATCCACTCCAGGTCATCACGCCAGGTATAAAAATTGGCATTCAGATTCCGGCGGATGCCCTCTTCATTGGTTTGCTTGACTAATGTGGATGTAAAGACGGAGCGCAGCCAGTCCCCTTCACCGCGCTGAAACTCCTCAATTCCTGCAGGCGAGGCAAGCACAAGCCGCTCAATCATTTCAGGATGTTTAATGGCCAGATGAATCCCGATCTGTCCCCCCATGGAGTGACCCAGATAATAAACTTTGTTTATCTTAAGTGCCTTCAGGAATTTTGCAATCTCATCGGCATAAAAGGTCATGCTGTACGGATAACTCTTTTTATCTGACTTTCCGTATCCGGGCAGGTCAATTGCTATAACTCGGTACTCCTTGCTGAACTCTTCAATGTTATATCTCCAGAATCCTGCATTGCTCGCAAGCCCGTGAACAAGCAAAAGTACTTTATTTCCGCTTCCCTGTTCTATATATGAAATAGTCGGATTGCCTGAAACTTTTTTAACAGGGAATCCGTAATCTATATCACTGAACTCTAATGCTGGTGCATCCGTGTACAAAAATCCTCCCGAGCAGCCGCTGAGTGCAGCAGCTAATAATAATAAAAAGATATTTTTCAGATTTTTCATAATGCCTCCTAAAACATCAGCCAGCTGAGCGTTGTAAAAAATACCCACGGATCTTCGGGTCTTGTTTTTGAATACGTAGCCGCGGGAGCATCATAAAAATCACCAAGCTGCATATATGCTGCACTGAAGCCAAGTGTAAGGAATACCTTCAGGTTATACTTCAGCTCGGCATTAATTTCCTGCCCGATAAATGAGCCGCCTCCTGCTGGAGTAACATTAGACAAAGCTGCCGCATATCCCGTTTTCAAGCTCAGTTTATTAGGTATTAAATCTTTGTGGAAATTAACAAACCCGGCAGTTACACCCCAGCCAAGATTGGATATATCATGCACGGCAGAATAGTACCGGTTTACTACCTGCGGATCGGGGAACAGCAGGAATGCCTTGTGTGCGGAATATATACCAACGGGTGAGCCGTATACGTTACCCGTCAGTACTGAGTTAAGTTCTCCGTCTGCAAGCCCGTTTTCGTCTCCGCTCGTGTAAAGTGCTTCAATGGTTACCTTGTCATTTGCCGTGGTACCGTATTTATACTGCAGCGCAGCATTAGCTGTATATCCCAATATAGTCCCGTATGAGCCGAACTCTTCCTGATTTATACTGCTTACAGTATCAATGGTGCCAAAGTTTACCATCACATATGCATCTGCCTGCCAGCGTCCCGCCATAAAATCACGGTTATATGCAGTTCGCATTCCAGTCCACACTACATCTGCTTCATATCTGTTGTTTGCAGCAGGAAGCTGAACGCGTGTTGCTCCGTTATATTCAGCAAGAGCACTGTTTAAGCCCTGTCCCAACACCGAAATGCCGCCGAATCCTTTTCCCCGGTCATATACATACCATACATCAGCACCAACTTCTATATACGGAGTTACGCGTGCTTCGTAATCAAGCATCCATAAGGAAACATCATCATTCTTGCGTACTTCATTTTCCCACAGCTGAAAGTACCCCAGCCGTGCTTTGCTGACGGGAGAAAGATTGGCAAACAAACTGATACCCACTGCCTGCGTTCCCCAGAAGGAAAGTTTATACGCACTGTTCTGATAGTATTGCAGCGTATTAACATTGGGGTCTCTTGCGTTATCAAACAATCGCTGCATACCAATAACCACATTCCAATCTGCTGATTCGGGACGTATATCCACATTGGCAAGCAGCGTCTGCATATTAATCTGCCCGCCGTTGATTGCACCGCCGCGGTTGTTCCCCACACCGTATGCCTGATCTCCCCAGGTATAATCTATCTTAAACAGAGCGCGGAATGTTGCAAAGCCGTCTAATATACTTGGTTTATATACCATAAAAGGAACAAACCGTTGCTCCCAGTAGGATGCAGTCTGCGGAATGGTATTTGTTGAGTTCTGTCCAAACAATCTGCCGATGACCTGCCCCTGCAATATATCATTGGTCGGACTCACGTTGGAAGCAGTGCCGCGAGTGAACGAGTAACCGATAAACTGGAATTCTTTGGGTGGTGGTTCCTTTATCCGTTCCACTTCCTGCGCAAAAAGACAACCTGAACTCAGGAAGAATACAGCTGTAAGGATGGCAGAAAAACGATCAATTTTCATTATATACTCCGTGATCCTTTTCTTTAACAAAATCGGAGCAGGTTTTTTCCCTGCTCCGAAGTGAAATTGAAATTAGTTAAGAACAAACTTCTGAATCCAGGTTGCGCCTAAGGCGAAGCCGTTGTAGGAAGTACTGCCGAAGCCGCCTGTAACAGTCGGTGCTGCAAAACCGGGGATGGCCGGTGTGGTCTGAATAACTTCGTAGGTCAACAACCCGCTTGCGGTAACCTGATAAATACCGGAGGAGGTAACTGAAGTAGGTGTTGTCTGATTCAATGTAATGGTGCGGATGCTCGTATTTGATGAAGCAGTGGCAGTAAATGTACCGGTATATACAACATCAACGTTATTGGAGTCCGTTGCTGTTACGGTATACGTCGCATTTGCATTAAATACAGCAACAATTTTCTTGGTTTTCAGTGTGGATTTTAATCCCGGAGCAACATTTGCACCTTCTGATAACCAGGAGCCGACAATCGGTTCTACTGACGGATTCAATTTTACAAATGCCTGAACCCAATAGACACCTAATGCTGTTCCATTATATTTGGTGCTGCCAAAACCTTCAGAAGCAACAGGAGCTGTGAAGCCCGGGATAGCCGGAGTAGTTTGAATAACTTCATATTTCAAATTACCTTTTGCATCAACCTGAAAGATACCGGTGGAAGTAACTGATGTGGGTACAGTTTGATTTAATACGATATTACGTATGGTTGTACCAGTGTTGGTGGTTGATGTATATGTTCCGCTGTAGGTAACTGCTGCATTGGTACTGTCGGTTGCAACAACGGTGTAGGTGTTGTTGTCATTAAAAGTAGCAATGATTTTTTTTGTTTTCAGCGTGGCTTTTAAGCCGACTGCAATATCAATGTTTTCTGATACCCAGGTACCAACAATAGGGTTGGAGTCTTGAATAACAGGGGGATTATTGCCTGAATCATCTTTGTTACACGCAACAAACAGGAGCGGAAGGAGAGCAAGAACTAAAAGGAGCTTTTTCATGATGAACCTCTGATTATGATTTAAGTGAATGTTGATTAATTGATTCCAAATGTTTTTGTAATAAGGCGCGCTTATTTATTTTTCCGGCATCGGTTTTAGGGAGCTCGGATATAATCTCTGCATGTTTAGGGATTTTATATCCTGCCAGCTTTCCCCTGCAAAAATCTATAAGCTGCTGCGGAGTTGCGGCATTACCCTGCTCTAATACAGCGTAGATTTTACCCGTTTCCCCCCACCGTTCATCCGGAACGCCGATGACAGAAACTTCTTTCATTCCCGGGAAGGTGTAGAGCAGTCTTTCTGTTTCTGCGGGATATACATTTTCTCCCCCGCTGATATACATATTCTTTTTACGGTCAACCACAAAGAAGTATCCTTCACTGTCCATTTTGACCATATCTCCCGTGTGGAACCAGCCGTCTGTTATGCACTCAGCTGTTTCTTTATCTTTGTTAAGGTAACCCGGCGTAACGACCGGAGATTTCAGCCATAACTCCCCCTCTTCTCCCGCTGCAGCATCTTCTCCGTTATCTTTGACAATCCTGGTTTCTATATAAAAATTCGGCTGGCCGATGGAACCGATTTTTCTTTCCGCGTCGTTTTGATGCAGCGAAAAACAATTGGGACCAACCTCCGTTAAACCGTAACCCTGCCGTATATATACACCCTTCTTATGCCATGTTTTTATCAGCGGCACCGGCATCGGGGCTCCGCCTACGATTGCATATCTGAGCGATTCCAGATTGGTGCCGGCAAAACCCGGGACCTCTGATATCATCTGCAGCATTGTCGGCACGCCAAAGAGTATTGTTGTTTTCTCTTTTTCCATTAATTCTAAGATTACTTCAGCTTCAAACTTCCGCAGCAGCGTATGTGATGCACCATGAAAAAGGAACGGCGTAAAAAGCACATTCCACCCCCCTGTGTGGAAAAACGGTGCAAAGCCCTGTGTGTGATCTGCTGAGGATATATCAAGCCGGAGGCCGGTATTTACTGCATTCCAGAATAACATTTTATGCGTAATCTTTACCCCTTTAGGAACACCTGTTGTTCCGGCAGTATATAATATCATGACCGTATCATCTTCTGAAAGAGCCGGTTTCAGATAGCTTCCTTCCGATGTATTTTGTGCGGAAAGCAGTTTGAAAAGGTTTTCCAGGGGGAGAACTGTTATTCCGTTTTGTCCATTTGCCAACTCTTTGGTTTGCTTCTCATATTCATCAGAATAGAACAATACCTTCGGCCGGCAGTCATCAATCTGCATCTGCATTTCCCCCGGAGTCAGACGAAAATTCAAAGGAACCAGAACAGCACCGGTTTTAACACAGGCAGCATATAACAGAACATGTTCTGCGGAATTTACCGAATACACTGCAACCATATCCCCTTTGTTAATGCCCAGCTCAGTACTCAGATACTCAGCACACTGTTCAGCGCAGCGGTTAAATTCTGCATAGGTCCACTCATTCGAATCAGAATGCTCCCGCAGGAATAATCTGTCCGGAGTATATACAGCCCATTTGCCAAGCCAGTCAAATCCTGATTGCGTCATTCTACACCCTTTCTGCTGAACAGGTAGATAATACCTCCCGCTATGCTAGATATAATGATTGCAACTGCCGCGGCAACACCCGGATTCTGTCCGCTTGCAGCTGTGAATGGCACTCCTATATTCATATAAAACATTGAAAAGTGTACTGCAAGAGCAATTACTGAGGCACCGATAGGTACAGCTTTGGGTACATCCTTAAAGAAAATCCCTATAAATATGGGAACAAACGCGGCACTGAAATATCCGTACACACCGTTCTGTGCAAAAATTGCTACGCTGATATTAGGATTCACCAGTTGATCATACGAGAGGAATACAGATACAATCCCCAGAACAGCAATCACTGCTTTGTTCACAGTCAACAGTACTTTCGCATCCGAACTGCCACCCGATGTTCTGTCAAAATACAGCGGCTTGATGATATCTGATGTTATTGTGGTTGCAAGCGATTGTATAAGCCCTTCTAAGGTGGA
>CAYYJL010000082.1:0-2096 GCA_964472245.1 uncultured Ignavibacteriaceae bacterium
GTTAATGCAGGAAATGGGCAGGAAATATGGCATTGCTCTTATTGTGTCTTTAGTCCCGTTTATTAATTGTGCGGGTGTACTTAATACTAAACCGACACAGCATTCAGTAAAAAATCTTCTGGAACTGGGGATACAACCTGAAATATTGGTTTGCAGGTCTGAGAAGAAACTGGCATCTGAAATCCGTTCTAAAATCGGTCTGTTTTGCAATCTGAATGAAAAACAAGTTATATCCGCGTACGATTGCGATTCCATATATGAAGTGCCTTTGGTACTCTACAAGGAAAAACTGGATCAGATGGTATTAAAAAGATTGGGACTGCCGGATAAAAAAGCCAAACTGGATGAATGGGAAAGTTTTGTATCAAGAGTCAAAAGTCCTTCAAAAACTGTAACTATCGGCATCTGTGGTAAATATACCAATCTGGCAGATTCTTATAAATCCATTACTGAATCATTTGTACATGCCGGTGCAGAGAATGATGCAAACGTGGAACTGTTATATATACCGGCAGAGGATTGCGAAAAACCGGGATTTGAAAAATCCCTCCAAAAAATTGACGGATTGCTTGTTCCGGGTGGATTTGGTGAACGCGGTATTGAAGGAAAGATAAGCGCAATTACGTATGCCCGTGAAAATAAAATTCCGTTTTTTGGGATTTGTCTTGGCTTACAATGTGCAGTAATTGAGTATGCAAGAAATGTTTGCGGGATGAAAAAGGCAAACAGTTCAGAATTTAAGAAGAACAGATACAGTGTTATTGATCTGATGAATGATCAAAAAAATATTAAAAACATGGGGGGGACCATGCGGTTAGGTGCATACCCTGCAGTATTAGAAAAAGGTTCGCATGCTGTTAAGGCATATGGATCAGAGTATATATCTGAGCGTCACCGGCACAGATTTGAAGTCAATAATAATTTCAGGAAGGTACTATCAGAAAATGGACTCATTTTCAGCGGTCTCTCTCCTGATAAAACACTTGTGGAAATTATTGAGATTCAGGATCATCCTTGGTTTGTGGGATGTCAGTTCCATCCTGAACTTAAGTCCCGGGCTACTAAAGCACACCCGTTATTCAGAGAATTTGTTAAAGTTTCATTAGAGCAGCGTAATAAAAAACAGAATGCATAATTATCTAACTCGTCAGTCCATAGGTCTTATTTTATTTATTTCATTGTGCTTGAGTATTCCGGTTGCCGCACAATCTTACAATAAAACGCTCAACGACGCAATTCAGCTTGCATACAATTTAAAAACCGGTGAAGCTGCCGCTATTTACGATAAGCTGATTAAACAGCAGCCGGAAAACCCTCTCGCATATTATCATAAGTCCAATATATATTTCTGGCGATTTATGAGTGCGTTTAATGATGAAGATTTTAACTTATTTATGAAGTTTTCCGAGCAGGCGATTGACAAAGCGGCTGACTGGATGAATGAAAAGGGGATTGATGAGGAGATGCAGTTGTTTGCCGGTAACTGTTATACATTCCGGGCAATTGCTTTGGCCAAAAATGAAAATTATCTTGAGTGTATTTGGGCTGCACAAAAAGCAAATGGTTTCCTTAATGCTATATATAAAAACAACCCTGCAAACTATGATGCTTATCTTGGACTCGGTCTTTTTAAGGTTTTCCTTGCACAGGTACCCGGTTCATTTAAATGGGCGTTAGAAGTAATTGGGTTTAAGGCAGATCTTGAAACGGGTGTTAAGTGGATTGAACTTTCCGCAGAAAAGGCGGAGACGAATGAGATTGAAGCAAAATTTTACTATTCCTTTATTCAATCAGAGATATTGCAGGATTTTCAGGGCGCAGAACAGATACTAAACTCCTTATCGAAGCGTTACCCGGATAATATTCTTTTTAACTATTTTACAGCAGTTAATCAGATTAAGCAGAATAAGTTTGCAATTGCTGAAATAAACTTAAAGAGAATTATTAAGGAAAACCGTAAGAATTTTCCGAAGCTGAATGCTCTCTCACAGTTTTTGCTCGGTGATATACATTTTTACAAAGGTAATTACCCTCAGGCAATTAATTACTATACTAATTTTCTTAATCAATCCGGAGATAAGGATTACAAAGGTATA
>CAYYJL010000082.1:2106-8411 GCA_964472245.1 uncultured Ignavibacteriaceae bacterium
CGTCTTGGTTACAGTTATGAACTTACCGGTGACAGGCAGTCAGCTGAAGGGGTATATCAGTTGACAGGTGAGGGGAATGAATCAATTGAAGAAGATGCTTACGCAAAACGAAAAGGGAAAGAATATATAAATAAAATCATGAGTCATCATGAGGCACTCTTGCTTAAAGCGAAGACGCTTCTAGCAGCCGGGGATGAGGACAGCGCAAAATCTGCATTGAGATATATACTGGATGAATCAGAAAATATTTCGCATAAAATGGAAGCTAATCTTGTGTTAGGTGAACATTTTATTAAAAAAGGTATGATACAGGATGCACGCGAATGCCTGTTAACCTCTCTCGACTATCAGGGAAGTGCTGACCCCTGGCTTCTGCCTTATACCTATTATTTTTTATCCAAAGCAGCTGTTGCCTCAGGTGACCTGAGTTCCTATTCCGAATACAAAAAAAAGTCAGCTGAATTTGCAGGTTTCGATTTTGCCTCTGCATTGAAAGCAAAGTATTTTGCACTGGACTATAAAGCTGCAAAAATGAAAAATAAACAGCAAAATTGAGTAGTTTTGATTGAAAATAAGGCATAAAATGGCTATTTTTGTAACATTGAATATTCTCCGTTGAACCTAGCCGTTTTTGCTTCAGGCACGGGGAGTAATCTGATTTCCTTGCACGAGAAAAGTAACCTGTATAAGTCTTATCAAGTTGCTTGTGTTGTTAGCGATAAACCGGTGTGTGGAGCACTTTCATTCGCAAAAGATAAATCAATCCCTGCCTATCCTTCATTCGGAAAGGGAACTGAACTATCCGATGATATCCGCAAATTACTGGAATTCCTCTATAAGCACAACTGTAATCTGATAGTCTTGGCAGGTTTCCTGAAATTGATTCCGTTGGAATTGTTAAAGAGTTTTCAGGGCACGGTTATTAATATTCATCCGGCTTTACTGCCATTTTTCGGGGGTAAAGGAATGTACGGGATGAATGTTCACAAAGCAGTTTTTGAAAGCGGAATGAAGGTTTCAGGAGCCACCGTACATCTGGTTAACGAAGAATATGACCGCGGAGCAATTGTTAGTCAGAAAACCTGCGACATTTCTCATGCTGTAAATCCCGCACAGATTGCGGAATCCGTATTAAAAATAGAACACACACTCCTGCCCGAAGCAGTTGATGCTTTTGCTCGGGGCAGAGTTAAAATTATTAACAACAGAGTATATATTAACTACGAGTAGCACCATTTTGAAAAAAACAGCACTTATCAGCGTTTCCGATAAAACAGATATCATAAAGCTTGCCCAAGTGCTTACTCAAAAAGGTTATACTTTGCTCGCCACAGGTAATACTGCTAAAATTCTTGCTCAAAACAATCTCCCTGTATCTGAAGTAAGCGAACTAACCGGATTTCCAGAAATTCTTGAAGGCAGGGTTAAAACTTTGCACCCGCTGATTTTCGGCGGAATACTTTTCAAGAGGGATGATGATAACCACGTTGTGCAGGCAGCAGCAAACGGGATCACCTCAATTGACGTTGTATGCGTAAATCTTTACCCCTTTGAAAAAGTTGCCTCCAGCCCCGGTTCTTCGAATGAAGAGTTAATAGAAAATATAGATATTGGCGGCCCTTCTCTAATCCGTGCCGCTGCTAAAAATCACAAAGATGTTCTTGTTTTAACTTCTCCCGATCAATACGATGAGTTTATTGAGAATCTGCAATCCGGGAAAACTGATTTGGCGTATAAGCAAAAACTGGCAGTTGCGGCATATAAGCATACTGCGCACTACGACACAGTTATTTCCGTAACTCTTAATGAACGGTTGGGGACAAACATCAATAAGGATTCTAAGAGCACTATACCCTTGCGCTATGGAGAAAACCCCCATCAAAAGGCACAACTGGAAGGCGGGTTCTTTGATTTTGTTGAGATTCTGCATGGTAAGGAATTAAGTTATAACAATATACTGGATATTGTAGCAGCTGTCAATGTAACTGAAGAGTTTAGTCAACCGGCAGCTGCAATCATAAAACACAATAATCCGGCAGGCGTTGCGCTCGGAAAAGGATATACCGAAGCTTTCAGGAAGGCACTGGCTTGTGATCCGGTTTCTGCTTTTGGTGGTATCGTTTCGTTAAACGGCGTGGTTGATGCTGAGACTGCATATTTATTAAATCAGATTTTTCTGGAAGTAATTATTGCCGATGATTTTGACGATGAGGCGTTTGACGTACTCAAAAAGAAAAAAGACCGGAGATTGCTGAGAAAGAAGAGGAGATTTGATACTGAACAATTCGAGTTTAAATCAGTCCCCGGGGGAATTATCCGTCAGGATAAAGATATCGCAGCAGCAGAAATTGGATATAAAAAAGTTACTGAGGCAGACGGGGAAATAGACAATGCTGAATTAGATTTTGCGTGGAGGATAGTAAAACACATCCGTTCCAATGCAATTGTTTTTACAAAAGACTTAATGACATTAGGAATTGGCGGCGGACAGGTTTCCCGTATAGATTCAGTAAAACTTGCAGCAATGAAGGCAAAAAATCTGGGGCATGATCTTTCCGGAACGATTGCTGCATCAGATGCATTTTTCCCCTTTGCTGACGGCGTGGAAGAATGCAAAAAAGCCGGTGCGGTTGCTGTGGTGCAGCCGGGAGGTTCAGTTAGGGATCATGAAGTTATTGAAGCAGCAAACAAATTAAATTTAATAATGTACTTTACCAACACAAGGCACTTTAAACACTAAGAGGAACGATGGGTTTACTTGATTTTTTATCAGCTGATATAGCAATTGATTTAGGAACGGCGAATACGCTTATATATCTGAAGGGGAAAGGGATTGTTCTAAACGAACCCTCAATTGTTGCTTATGACGCAAATTCTAAAAGAATTCTTGCCATCGGAAAACAGGCCAAGGAAATGTTTGGTAAGGAACATAAGGATATAAAGGTTACCCGCCCTATGCGGGATGGGGTGATTGCGGATTTTGAAATTGCGGAAGGTATGCTCCGCGCATTTATTAAACGGGTTGATGTGGGTATGTTCAGCAGCAGACGTATTGTTATTGCAGTGCCAAGCGGTGTGACTGAAGTTGAAAAACGAGCAGTGAGAGATAGTGCTGAACACGCAGGTGCAAAAGAGGTGCATCTGATCGCAGAACCGATGGCAGCAGCAATTGGTATAGGACTCGCAGTAGAGGCATCAATCGGGAATATGATTATTGATATAGGCGGGGGAACTACCGAAATTGCTGTCATTGCTTTATCCGGAATTGTGAACGAGGAATCAATCCGTATTGCCGGAGACGAAATGAACAATGCAATACTGCATTACTTCAAGAAGAATCACAACATGCTTGTTGGTGAAAAAACAGCCGAAGCCATTAAATGCCAGGTTGGATCAGCTATGCCGTTGAATGAAGAATTAACGATTCAGGTAAAGGGAAGAGACCTGGTCAATGGTATTCCAAAAACGACAGAAATTTCATCAGTTGAGATTAGGGAAGCGTTGAATGAAAGTGTTTCCCAAATAGTAGATGCGGTCCGTTTATCATTGGAAAGAACTCCGCCAGAATTATCTGCGGATATACTTGATCAGGGTATTATGTTATCAGGCGGCGGTGCATTGTTAAAGGGGTTGGACGAAAGAATCCGTATTGAAACAAATCTCCCGGTGCATGTTTCTGAAGATCCGTTGACCGCTGTTGTCAGAGGTGCAGGTAAAGTGATTGAAAACCTGAACAAATACTCCAGAGTGCTGATCCGCAGCAGAAGATATTAATGGTATCGCGCTTATATTACATATTCAGAAAATTTAAGCAGTACTTCGTCCTTTCATTCCTTTTAATCATCTCACTGCTCTTTATGTCATTTAACGATTCCTCAGGCATGATGAGTCTGAGGGCATTTTCATTCGGGATATTTGCAGGCACCACTGAGTTTATCGGAAGATTTATTACCCCGTCCCGCGTATATATGGAAAATGCAGAACTCCGCCTTAAGAATGCTGAATTAATGATTGAAGTTAATAAATTCAGGGAAGCAGCATTGGAGAATTCTGAAATTAAGAACCTGTTGGGAATGAAAGACTCAGTACAACACCAACTTATCTTCGCTTCGGTTGTTTACAGAGCATTTTCAACTACTCAATCTTCAATTGTTATAAATTCGGGGGCTGTTTCCGGTATTAAAAGTGGCATGCCGGTAATTGGCAACGGCGGGTTTATTGGCATAATTCACTCTGTGGATGATAATTTTTCAGTTGTACGTACTCTAAAAGATATTAATTTCAGATTGGTTGTTAAGGAAGAGGCAAGCCGGTATAATGGCATTCTCCGGTGGAATGGTTCAACTCTGCAGGTAACCAATCTCCCTAAAACATCAGAAATCAGCGTCGGCGATAGAATTATATCCTCTGAAATCAGCAGTCTGATACCTATCCCATTAACAATTGGGACCGTTTCAAGGATCATCAATCCGGATAAGGGAATAATGACGGATATTGAGGTAATGCCGGCAGTTAATCTGGAACGTGCCGAATATGTCTTTGTGGTAAATGTTATAAAGAGCAACACCGTTAAATCTCCTGATTCCGTTATTGAGGGGGTAAATGAATAAGGATTATACAGTCTTTGCTCTTCTGCTGTTTCCTGTCCTGATAGTACAGATATATATTGTACCGTTTATAAGTATTGAGACAATTGCACCTAACCTGCCGGTGATCTTATTAACCTTTTATACACTAAAGAAGGGGCAAGTTCCCGGAACGCTCCTTGCCTTTGTCACCGGCTTTTTTTATGATTTGATTTCGGCACAGTTAATCGGCAGTTCAATGTTCTCGCTCACCTTAGCAGCATTTGTTACAGGTTATCTCTATACAGAAATACGTGCAGAAAGCTTTGTAAAAACAGGGAGATTCCCTTTGGGATGTACATTGTTTGCAATTCTTCATATTTTCGTTTACTCCCTCTTAACAGCTTTTGATATGAATATGAAGATTCTTGATTTGGTTATCCGCATGACAATATTGCCAGCAGTTTATACCGCTGTTATTGCCATGATTGTATCATCATTTTTTCCGAAGAAGTATCTTACCGTATGAATGAATTTAAGATACCTCATATAAACCGCGGATTTCTTTATCTGCTTGTTGTTCTTTTTGTTTTTATGCTCTATTCCATCAGACTGTTTCAAATGCAGATATTGCAGCATACGAAGTTTGAAAAGGAATCAACCGAAAATTCCGTTAAGGCAATTGATTTAACTCCGTTGAGGGGAGTTTTTTATGACCGTAACAGAGAACTTCTTGTTGAGAATATTCCGGCTTACACAGTTAGAATCACATCAGCTTATTATGATACCGTTAATAATTCATATCTGGAAAAAATCCTGAATATAGAATCCGGTTCCATTTCAACCATCCTGCGTAAAAACAAAGATTATAGTGCCTACAGCCCGATAAAGATTAAACGGGGGGTTGATTTCAAGTCTATTGCCTGGGTTGAAGAGAATGCAGAAAAATTACCCGGAGTGGATTATATTATCGAGATGCAGAGAGGTTATCCGGCGGGTATATACGGTGCCCACATGTTTGGCTATACGAAAGAAGTTAATAAATCCCAGATGAAGCAGGATTTATACTATTCAGCAGGGGATCTGATAGGGTATAATGGAATTGAAAGAAAATATGAATCCGTTGTCCGCGGAACTAAAGGAAAAACCTTTATTATTGTTGACAGCCGCGGAAGGGAAATATCTAAATTTAAAGAAGGTTATCAGGATATACCATCTATAAAAGGGAAGGATCTGCTTTTAGGAATAGACGCCGAATGCCAAAGAATTGCCGAAACAAGTCTTGCGGGGAAAACCGGAGCTGTAGTGGCCATTGAACCGAAAACCGGTGAAATATTGGCATTTGCAAGCTCACCATCCTATGACTTGAATGAATTCTCTTATGTGACCTCCCCTGAGTATTTACGTCAATTAAGCCGTGACCCTCTCAAACCGCAGTTCAACCGTGCTTCGATGTCTGTACATCCTCCCGGCTCTACATTTAAGGTATTATGTGCTATCGCTGCCCTTGATTTGGGGGTAATTGATGAAAACACAACCTTATATTGTGCAGGGGGTTTCAGTTTTGGTAAATTCTTCAAATGCCACGGCGGGGTTCACGGTGCAATTAATGTAACCAGAGCGATTGAAAAATCATGCAATTCATTTTTTTATCAGCTCATATTTAAAATCGGTCTGGATAATTTGCAGAAATATGCCAACAGATTTAAGATTGGTGTAAAAACCGGTATAGATTTATTT
>CAYYJL010000083.1:0-1119 GCA_964472245.1 uncultured Ignavibacteriaceae bacterium
CGTTCAATATCCTCTTTGTATGTATATATCTGAAAATCGGGTTGATACAGACCATAATCCCGTATCACTTCATAATCATCCCGTGCGGTTTTAGTCAGGGCAATAACCGAGGAATCCCCTTTGATAATAGCTTTTGGAACTGATCTATCTGTCAGGGAATCCGTTAATACCACCCGATAACCGTTACGGATTAATGCCATATAGGTATCATCATTCAGCAATCCGTTATACGGTAAGAAGCTATATACTTTTGTACCGGATATAGCTGAAAGCTTATCCCTGCTGTTTTTTATTTTAGCAAATTGCGTATTTAAATCATTAAGCTTATTAATAGTATCGTTAATAGAAAGCAGGAAGCCGATATCAGAAATTGCCCCAATAGGGCCGTATGAGGCAAGCCGGCGGGTTAAATCCGGCATTGACTCTGCGATTGCAGGATCTATAAAAAAGGATGCTTTAATATTTTCACTTCTCAAAAGGGGAAGTAAATTTTCGATATTACCCGGTTGTTCAATAATAGTTGGGGCAAGAATTGCAGCGGCTTTATAATCCCCTGGCCAATCCTTTATATATGCTACAGGAAGGCGCAGCAGCCAGTTAACACAGTTGTTGAATAGCTTATCAAAAATTACATAATCATCCTGCCGCCCAATAACAGAATTAACGTCGAAACCCATCCATACAAATCTGCCCTTGCCATACGTACCGTAAACGATGCCGGCACTTTTAGCAAGTCCTTCTCGTACCAATCCTTCATCCAAACGATAGTTATACCAAAAACTTGCCTGTTCTGCACGGGGTTCAAGCACTTCAACTGCAATCGGTCTATCCCAGGTTGCTATCTTCAGTGGATATCCGGTAGGAATGTTAGCAGTAATCGGTAAATTTCCTCTTAAGGTATGAATCCTGGTTATCCTGTCGGGTGTAATTTCTGCACGAAACTTAATTCCAAAGACTTCATTAAAAAACATCCACCCGCGCCACTTTGTATTTTCGGTAAAGGATGCAGTTCCGGCAGTTGCAAAAATAGAACCGCCGCGGTCTATATACGCCTTTAAGTTTCGATATTGCAAATCGCTCAGGGCTTTTGAACTTGGTAAAATGAGCATCCTTAGATCA
>CAYYJL010000083.1:1129-8403 GCA_964472245.1 uncultured Ignavibacteriaceae bacterium
GTCGGCAAGAACCGTGTACGTAAGGTTATACTGGCTGAGAAATTTCTTCCAGCTTACAATATTGTCATTCAATGATGTGTTGCCCGGCGGCAGCATGTTTTCGGTATACTGTGAGTAGAGGATGCCGACAGTTATTTCTTCTTCACCTGAAATCAGCTTTGTTATACCGTCAACGGAAAAGTAACTGAGAAAGTCATCATTGCCATAAACCCCTTGCATAATATATACATATATATATACACCCATAACAAGGAGAAATAAACCAACAGCCATAAGCGGAAAAAAGCCAACGCCTCCCCACTTCTTTTCGTTGTCTTTTGATTCCTGCACGCCGGTTTTAGTACCGGTTTTGGAACCGGGCGGTTCATTAACTCCGGGTCTGGGGTTAACTATCTCCACTTAGCTGCCTGTTTCTTTTCTTCTTGCTGCGAAGCATAACCTTCGGCAGTATATTTTCTGAACTTCTGTTCAACAGGAGTGTTTTGTGCAGGACCGGGACCGGGTCTTCCGGATGCTGCTCTCATAGGAGCTGCGGGAGCCGGAGCGAATCTCGGTGCCTGAGCCGGTTGAGGAGTAACTTGCTGCTGCGGTGTTCTTCTCTGAACAATGATAGGTTCAGGAGACGGTCTGTATGCCGGAGGGTTAGGACGTTCGAATACTGCTGGTCGTGCCGGTTGTGGTGCACGCATAGTTTCCTGCGGAGCCGGTGCCTGTTCCTGAACAGCTTCCGGTGTAACCAATTCTGCCTGAACGGTAGTTGGTGCAGCGGGTTTTGCTACAACGCCTCTTCTTTCACGTATCTTGAATAGAACGTATGCTCCAATGGCAAGAAAGAACGTACTTATCGTTGCCATAAGAATGATTGTTGCTAGTATTGGTATTAATTCCATTTTATCCTTCTACTCAATTAACTTTTTGCTAATCCTACTCGTTCCAGTTTACCCCAATTCATATCGAATCCTAAAAACTCCTCAATCGTGGACATCGCCTTACAGATATCGATAGTCAAGATGAAAAACATCCTGTAAACAATCGCATAGGGCACCAAGCGAAGTTCTTCATTTTCTACTGCCACGCAGTATAGCGCAGTGGTTAAATCAAGAATCGCCAATCCGGCCCACCAGAAGAAGATTAAACTGGAAAAACCATAGACCAGTGCCACAAAAATAAAAAAGACATTAGAGATAATGTTCATTGCCGGCCAAATGAGTGCCTCGTAGAACATACTCCATAATACGAAAGTATCGCCAAAATTGATAGTAGGATTATAGAGTAGTATTTTATGCTTCCTGATAGCTTGCAAAATTCCACGCGTCCAACGGTACCGCTGTTTCAGAAGCTGGTGGAGCGATTCCGGGGCTTCAGTATATGAAATAGCACGCGGTTCGTAATAGATTCTCCAATTGTTTGCAAGAATTTTCAACGTTAAATCTGCATCTTCTGCATACGTATCGCTGGAGTAGTAACCCGCATCCTCAATAGCTTTTCTGCGGAAAAGTCCGATTGGTCCCGGGATGATGTTTACCAGTTTCATGAAACTCTGCGCTGCACGAGCAAAATTCAACCCCTCGATATATTCCAACGCCTGCAAATCTGTGAAAAGTTTTTTCCGATTAAGCACCTTAACATTCCCGGCCACAGCTCCGATTTCCGGATCAACAAAGTGGCGGACTGCCATTCTGATTGTATCCTGTGAAAGCTGAGAGTCCCCATCCATACAAAGCACAATTTCAGCTTTTGAATAGCTGATGCCTGCATTCAGTGCCCGCGCTTTGCCGCCATTTGGCTTGGATATCATTGATACCTTTATATCTGAATATCTCCCCTTATGAAAGCCCACCAATTTCTTACCAACTTCGTAGGTATTATCCGAAGAGCCGTCGTTTACAATAATTATCTCATAATTTGAATAATCCAAATCTATGAGGGATTTTATCGAATCCGCCAGCACAACCCCTTCATTATACACGGGAACAATAATTGAAACAAACGGGTAAAAACCGGTATTCTTATTAAACGTATATTTGCTGATGAATGCATATGCCATAGCTAAAACAGCAAAATAGCGGAATAACAATACCATCAGGAATAAAAATAGCGATACCAAGGTGGCATATTCGAATAGTGCACTTACGGATAAAACGGTATAAGGCAGGGTATAAATTATGATTGCAAGCATAATTATTGAAATTATACCTGAAGTCCATATCCTGCCAACAATCACACGTTTCTTATCCTCTTTTTGCCCTTCGTTAGCCAGAGTGTTCTGAACCGTGATATTGGTTCTTCGTATCTTTTTATCATCGGCTGCACCTGCAGCCGGATTTTCCTTGGCTCTTTGCATTTTCTAAGAATTGTTTTTCACTATAGTTTCAAGAATCGTACCAATATAAAATAGCTCTTTTTAGTCTATTTATCACATAAATTCGGAAGCAGACTAAAAAGAGCAATTATAAGTGTCTCATTTTGAGGCACTATTTGTTTTGTAGTTTTAAGAGCGCTTCAGTGAGGAGTTCAGCTACTTTTTCACCGCCGTCCGGGGTAAAATGACAGTAGTCCTTATATGCTAATGGCGGGTTTTGATTAACCCAATCAACAATTGAATCTTCTCCACCCATTGCTTCAAACAGATTCCAATACGCTATGCCGGTTTTTTCTGCAATTTCTTTCTGGGCTTTTATTAACTCATATATATTCGGTTCAGAAACAAATTTACCTCTCTTCTTGACACCTTTATCACCGGTACCAACAAGCAGTATGGATGTGTTCTTAAAAACACTTTGAATCTGATTAATAACTTTTTCCATCTTGCTTATATACCAGGCATAATCCTTATGCTCCGGAGATAGAACATTTACACCAAAGTTAAGGATGAGCAGCTTATAATTCATCAGAGAATTAAAATCAGAAAGAACCTCAAATGGTATATCCTGAAGACCTATACCGTTATTACCTTTTATCGGAAAATTATCAAGATATAGGCCCGGAGAGTTTTCCAAACTTACACCGTAGAATAATACACCCTGACAGGATTTAAAGTCTAGTTTAATAGATCTGACTGCTGAAGGAAAATCTACAACTTTCTTCTTAACAGAACTGCCGGACTCCAGATTAAAAGATTTTGAAAATCCTGTATTTGATGAAACGGTTACTTCAGCTGAAGAATTACCTGAGGTATAAAAAAGTGTAACAGAAGTATAATTTTTTACAGTTCTGTTATACTTACCCACATCGTAGCTAACCCAGCTGGAAGAGTTCTTGGGCGTAAACACTGATGCGTTAATTCCTAAGGGATATTTCTTAGGATTACGTTTGAATATAGAGGCCTCAGTCCAGTCATCAGAGCTCGTAATGGAGGTGGTTGTTCTCATAGGAGCATCTTCCGGAACCAATGAGATGAACCCAACACCGCTGCCCCCGAACTTATTCTGTAATGAAAAACGGATATTTTCCGAGAGAACATCTCCCAGGATAATAGAATCACCCCAATGACCGATTCGTACGTTTTTATTTTTTGAATCTTTGAGCGCATCAAAAAAATGTTTCAATTGCGCAATATTGCCGGTAATCGGCACCTTTTTTATATCACTGCCGGAAACAGCATTCACCTTATATGGTGTATATCCGGAAAACACAAATGTACATGTTAGTAAAAGTACAAGCCCTCTTAAATACTTCAATATAATCTCATTTCCTTTTTTTGTTATGTTAAAAACTCCAGAATGCAGAAGCAAACAGCGAATAGTAGCGGTATCCGGCGTCATACCGGAAACTGCCGCCTGCTGTGGCTCTGACTGCTACAATAAAATTCTCATATGGTTTATATTCTGCCGATCCGGAAATCTCACGTAAATATGAATCACTTTCCGGTATATACCCAAGTTTTGCACCAAGCATTACTTTGGTTTTTTCATACGGCTCCATATACCACTCACCAAAAGCTATGTGTGCCTCAAATCCTAAAGGAGAATAATACAGCGTGGATGATCTGTTAAAGTTTGAATACTGATATTCATACCCTGCCAATATATCAGGATAAAAATACCGTCCGGCGGTGGCGGTCACATTATTTCCTTCATTCCCGTCACCAAGTGAGAGATAGGCAAAGTTACCTGTCAGGCGGACAAGACTATTTGGCAGGTATTTTACATCAAACTTATATAATTCGCTTGAAAGATCATAATATATAAGCTTACTGGAAAACATGTGCATTGCAGCTTCATTAGTTTCGTATGAAACACCTGCAACCAATTTTTCATTATCAATATACCGGATCATAAGATCCTGAACATTTTTTCTCTTCTTAATCGGGATTTGATTCAAATAAGATAGATTCCCCTGCCCTGCTACAATAACAACTTTGGAAGTAAGGTAGAGATATATATTCCACTTAAAAGTAGTGAATATATTACTCAGTAAAGTAGAGTCCAGAGATGATCGGGTAAAGGTTAATCCAACAGAAAGAAATGAATTGATACCTACTTCAACCTGTCCTCCCAATGAGAAAAAGCTGAAGCCCTGATTATCTCCAAAATAATTCATCTGTGGTGCTAACCTGATAAATAACGGGAAATTACTAAAGATACCTGGTCCGCCTTTTGGCAGCCAGCCAATTCTTAATTTAAGCAGGGTTATACGTGCTGTATCCTGAGTACTTTCCAGCAGTTTGGTATAATACTCTTCTGCCATGTCATATTCCTCAAGACGCTCGTAGGTTTCAGCCAGATAAAAGCGTGCCTCAAAACTGCTGGTATCCTCTTCAACCAGTTTGGTAAGTTCATCTTTAGCAGTGATGGAATCACCGCTCCATAAATATACTTTAGCACGCTGCAGGGCTATATCATAATCGTATTCATTATTCAAAAGCCGGTCGTATACAGATTTGGCTTCATCAAAATTCCTGGCGCAGATATTAACGTCTGCATATTCAATCAACTCAAATCTGCTCGGACTGCTCACGCGGCTGAAATACTCATCATATTTTTCAATTGCTTCCTCACACCGCTGATCAACAGCTAATTCACGAGCTTCAACTAATATATCAAAATTCTTACGATCCTCCTCAAGTTCCAGGTTGGAATCATAGTAGTTCTGCACCGTCTCAACTTCCCTGCTGTCAGGCGCCAGTGATTTCGCCTTATTCAGGTAGTTTAATGCTTCGTCAAAATTACGTTCTTTGACAAAGACGGTAGTAAGAGCAACAATCGCCTGTAAATTATCCGGCCGTGTATTCAGTATATTAAAAAGATATTTTTTTGCAAGATCGAGATCCTGTGTGGTCCAAACTGCAATTTGCGAACGCAGAAGCTGATAATCCAAATCATCCGGCCTTCGGACAAGGAGCATGTTCATCTGTTCAATAGCCGGCTCAAACTGCTGATTGTAAGCAAGGTATTTGGCAAAATTAAACCGTATCGTTTCTGTGGTATTTGGATACGCTGCAATATGCCGTTCAAAGATTTCTATTGCGGAATCAAAATCACCCAGTTTGAAATAACTCTCAGCAAGAGTCATAGTTGCCACCGTATCCGCAGGATTGGCATCAAATCGGGCAGTCATATCCTCTATTTCTTTAGCGTATATAGAGTCTCGAATAACCGTGACATAATTCCATAGTGAATCATATCTTTCTGTACCTGAATAATTATCTGAAAGAATCTGCAGCTGCTGGAATGCTTCTTCAAATCTTCTTACATTTTGCAGCTCAATGACCAGCTGAAATCTCATTTCATCATCGGCCGGATTGACTTTCAACAGGCGGTAATATTTATCAATGATATATTCCTGCTGCTTTTTCTTTTCTTCTTCTTCCTTATTAACCTTTGTGGTATCATAATACGTATAGATATACGGTCTGCCTTCAGCAATTTCTAATCCTTCCATTGCTTCTTTAAAGAAGGGACGGATTTCCAGTGCTTTCTTAAAGGATTCTGCTGCGGGTTTGTATCTGCCAAGCCAGATATTAAACCAGCCGTTACGGCTCCACATTCGTATATCACGAGGGTATTTCCCATTATATACACGGCTGATTTTTTCCCCTTTATCAAACTTGCCGAGCTTTATAAGAACTTCCGTATATCTTAAAATTTCATCAGCTGAGGCCTCTTCCTTTTTCATATATGCCTCATACCACTGCTCAGACTCCGACCATTTCATCATATGCTTATAGCAGAGTGCTATTTGCAGATAGTTGGATGGTATGGATGGATCAATAGCAATCTCACGTTTGTGACCGGAAATTTTATCTTCCAGAATATTATACCATTTAATTGTGGCAAGATCACATGCTTTAATAATATTCTTATCACCGGGCGCAATCCTTCTTGCAACACGGTAATCAAAAACTGCAGCTTCCAGCTGACCTCTTGCCTCATAACATTGCGCGCGGAGATAGAACCCCTCTGCACTCTGCGGTCTGGCAGAGACAAACTTATTCAGCTGTTCTATTGCTTCACCATATTTGCCAATCTTCATGAGGTTTAACGCCTCATTTTTGAAGCCGTCCGGTGATTGTGAATAAAGCAGAAATGGAAATAATAATAAGAAAAGAAACTTCAATAACCCTCTAAGCATCGTTACAACAATTCCTATTCGAGCAATTCTTTGAGAATGCTCTCAGCATTTTCAACCCTCTCATTAATCTCATAGGTAAATGCGAAAAGATATTGCATTACGGCATTAAGATACTGCGGGTCATTGTTTGGGAGATTGGATTTGATTTTGCTGACCAGCACATTCAGTGCTTTGTCATCATTTTTACTGACTAATATTAAAATTTTATCATCAACAACACAGATTTTTTCCTTCTTGTCTAAAGAAAGACGGACTGCATTTTGCAGCTGTGCCATTGTCAGGATTTTTTGCCGTTCGGCATTTTGATCAAGCTTTAGTGAGATAAGTGTAAACTGCTGGCCGGTACTTTTATATAAAGCGATCTGATTGTTTAAAATGAGTGTAAATTCACTCAAATCATATATATTGGTGAAAGTCATTTTATCAGATACACTATCCACATTAGTAAGCGGACGATACTTGGAATTTCCGTTGACGGCTGTATTTTGTGCCACAGGTGCCTGATACTGATTCTCCTCACTGTTATAATCTTCAAAACTGCGGCGGTTCCCCCCGTTTAACGGACCTTCTGAAAATACTACTCCCGTATATGGTTCTATAGTATAATTCATGGTAAACTGCCCCTCTGTATGTCCGACATTGGGCGTTATGGTACAGCTTCCTCCGTGAGAAATGCTATCTGTATTTTCCTCTCTTTGAAG
>CAYYJL010000084.1:0-8326 GCA_964472245.1 uncultured Ignavibacteriaceae bacterium
TCCATCTCCTAAAGGTCAAACTTCCTTCTTCCTTATATCCGCGGAAGGATGAGAAATCCATATATATATTGACCCAAACTTTACCATTCAACTGAGGGCCAAATTCCGGACTCTTTATTCCCGCTGCCGAACAATAGTCAGCGTAAGCTATATTGATACCGCCCGCCTCAGCAAGAGAATTTTGCTGCCAATACCTTGGATTCAGCTCAATCAACTTGAAAGTAGAATCCCTTTCATCAAACTTAAACTCTGCAGAGCCCGTTCCTGTATAATTAATAGAATGAAACAGTTTACGGCCTATTTCCTTGAGACTATTGTTTTCAATACTTCTGACTGCCGAACCAACGCCAAAATGAATTGGAAGCTGACGCATCTTTTGTAATGTGAACTCAGCTGTTATCTCACCGGCTTTGTTCCGGAATGCACAGTATTTATAGTGCTGCTCATCATTACCCGGAATTATATCCTGAATAATAAAAGGCACTCCCTTCTCTAAAAGCATTCCTCCTGTTTGTACAAGCTGTTCAGCGGTTCCGGCAGTATATCCTTTTAAGGTGCCATCAACATTCGAACGCCAGCTGGTAACATCTAATCCCTTAATAAATACAGGATATGATACTGTGCCCGATAGTTTAACTAACTCGGTAAGAGTAGTAACATTATATGTCAGAGGCGCTGGAATATTATTATTAGTGCAAAGCTCATATTGTTTTAATTTATCAGCCACACATTCGATAACGCCTTTATCAGGAATATTGAAGAGAAAATGTTCCTCCAACAACTCCTTATTTTCAGAAACAGCATTTACAAAAAGATCAGATGCAAGAAACAATATTGGCTTAAGCGGTCCGGCCTGTTTAGCCCCGCCAATTAAATCTTTAAGAAACTGTCCCCTATCTTTTTGCGGGGAAGTTACTTTTAAGAATTTCGCATACCGTGAATATGCCCCGATATCCTTCTTAAAATCAACTGCATAGACATCAATTCCAAGCCGTCCCAGTGCACGGATAACTCCAAGCCCTGTTTCAAAACTATTAAGTACAAATGCAGGATTATGCATTTTTGTTTCCATCAAGAAACATCACATAATCACCGACAGTAGTAATATATACTTCACTTCGCTTTGAATCCAGATATTCCAGTATTGCCGGGAAAACATGCTGTGCAAATTCCGGAGAAAATGACGGGTGAAACCAAAAATTACAAACAGTATTAGAACGTATCGCTCTGTCAATAATTTTCTTATAAAAGCGGATATGATAATTTACTGACCATCCCGCACGCATGGAAAACTCCATAGTTCTTTTAAAATTCCACAATTTCCCGATTCTCTCAGGGTAAGCCAATATAGTGCCCGGGTCGGTCTGATACGACGTATAGCCCAGCTCCTCCAAAACCGCAAGGTTGCCGATAGTATGCCCGGGATGCACAAAGCTGGTATATTCATTTACAATACCATCGGAAACTTTAACGCACTCATTCAACTCTTCCCGCAATGTATCAGGAGAGCATACGGAATCACGGCAGTCTAAATGAGAAAAGGTATGACAGCCAAATTCATGTTTCACTTTCGACTTATGGATTAACTCTATTAAATCACGTCCATACCACTCAGGGGCTTTCTGTATATCGCTGCATGGATCATATTCAAACCAGTCTTCACCGGAAAATTTCCAGTACTCATTTTCAAACGGACCTACTCTGCTGAGATTTGCATGGGGCTTTTCTTCTTTTTTGCAGGAAGAAAGGAACAAATGTCCTACAGTAGCCCATGTGACAGGTATAGTATATAAAGCACAAAGCTCAACCAATAAAGGAACGTTTGATCTTTCAAGTTTACCTTTGGCTAAAGCCAGGGATAACGAGTTAGTGCTGTTTTTTGAATACCGCCACGCCCACGCTAATTCGAAATCCGCAGTAATTGTTACCACAGCTTTATAGCCCGATGGTATAAATTTTTCCCTCTGGCTTACGCTCTCCACAACCGGATTTAATCCTGCCTCAAACTTTATTTTTTTCAGCAAGCTTTTAATCATTAATTCAATTTTCCGGAGAGTAGATTTTGATACAGTTCCTGCCAGGTTCTATTATTAATTTTATAATTGAATTTTTCTGAAACTGTTTTTAATGCGGATTCGGAAAGCTGATTAAATAAGTTCTCATCTTCACGTATTTTTCTGACATATGTATACAGCGCATCGGAATCCCCCTCCGCAAAGAGATACCCGTCTTTTCCATGAGTGATTATCTCTGAGGAACCGCCTATATCAGTGACCACGGGAACCAAACCGGCAGCCATGTATTCAATAACAGAATTGCTTAAACCTTCTCCATATTGAGAAGTAGAGCATAATACTCCGATTGAACACTTGGCGAGATATTCTTCAACATTTTTAACAGCACCCGTAAAAATAAAACGGTCCGCAGTTGCGCTAAAATGAGCTTTTATATATTCCCTGTACTTAGCTTCATGAATACCGTATCCGACTAAATATACATTGTCAACTATATTTTCAGCTAACAGTTTACCCCCTGCGTTGATGAAAGTCCGGTGATCTTTGTAATCGGTAAAATTTGCTACCATAATTAAATTAAATTCACCATTCCTCTGCGGAGCTTTAAATCTGCTCAGATCGAGTGAATTATATATCAATTTTCCGGGTACTCCGTAGTAATTCAAACCTGCCTGCTGATTTGCAACACATATATCTGCAAGTTTCAAAAAAGTCTTTTTGTAGTAAAACTGCCAGCCGCTTTCAACCCCTGCGTCCCTGATGGAGCCGTCTATAAATTTACACCCATTCAGTCTGGCAGCAGGGTACGAATACATGGATGACATTGTATCCCAGGTATGGACTATATCCGGTTTAATGTTACTGATTATTTTATTGACTTCAATAAATGGAGAAATTTTGGATTTTTTCTTATCAATCTCAAAATAGTTCCCCTGTGTCAGGTTCTTTGCCTCCGGTGAATAATGTCCGTCTTTATTAAAACTGATAATTCCGGATTCGATAGCTGACGAGTCAAGCCCTCTGAGTATTTCGATTAACTGCCGTTCCTTGCCGCCATGCCCAAGCCCGTCAATAACAAACATGAGACGGATCATGTACTGACAATATTGAAAAAGAGTAATGTGTGCATTATAATTGCTGTAAGAATTCCGCCTGCTATATCATCAAGCATAACACCATATCCACGAGGATACTTTTCAAGCTTTTTAATACCGAAAGGTTTAAGTATATCTATCATCCGCCAAATAAGAAACGTAACCCCTGCTATGATAAAAGATTTTGGCAAAAATAACAGACTCAACCACATTCCTGCTACCTCATCAACCGTGCACTCTGATGGGTCTTCTCCGTATTGCCGTTCAAATTTATCCGACAAAGGAATCCCAATTAATGAAACACCAATTGCAGAAACCAGCAGCACATACGGATTTGTTGATAACGGTGTAACCCAATATATAAGTAACGCAGCCAAACTCCCCCAGGTACCTGACGCAAAAGGAATATAGCCGGTATAAAAACCGGAACCTATAAACTTAACTATCGGGTTCACTTTAACTACCAGCACATCCCTGTATATTGCTCCCTGTTCTGAAGATTTTTCAGATACAGCAGGTCAATTACCGGTTTTTGCGGAACTTTTTCAATCTTCTCAAAGAACTCTGCATCTTTGCCATTAATGATGATAAGTTCGCTGTCAGCAATGAGCTCATCTACCGATGTATATAACAATTTCCCGATGTGTGGCAGGTGCTGCATGATAAATTCTTTATTTGCACCCATGAGGTTTGCCAGATTTACATTCTTATCATAGATTGCAATCTGATAACCCTTGCCCACCAGTTTCTCAATAAGAGTAATAACAGGGCTCTCCCGTAAATCATCAGTTCCTTCTTTAAAACTGATGCCCAGTACGCCAATTTTTGTAAACCCGCTTTTAGAAACTGCATTAAACAAGCGTTCTATATGGTGCCCGTTTGACCGGTCTATGTTTTCGATAACCGGTACATCAATAAACTTATCTCTGGCAATTGTTTTAAGCGCTTTTAAATCTTTCGGCAGACAAGAACCGCCATACGCAAATCCCGGCCTGAGATATGCTGGAGATATATTAAGCTTTGTATCCTTGCAAAATAGTTCCATGAGTTTTACTGAATTGACTCCAAGCCCTTTGCCTATGCTGCCTACTTCATTAGCAAACGCAACTTTGAGCGCATGGAAAGTGTTATTCACAAACTTAAACATCTCGGCTATTTCAATTTCAACCACTTCAAATGGGGCTTTAATGCTTTTATTTACTTCACGTAATACTTCAATACCTTTTTCTGAATCGGATCCAACAACAACCATCGGGGGATTAAAGTAATCATGAACAGCTGAACCTTCTCGCAGAAATTCAGGATTTGATACAACACAAAAATCCTGACCTGCTTTTTTACCTGAAAGCTCTGCTATAATCTCACTGACTTTCTTGTTTGTACCGGGCATAACTGTACTGCGGATGGTAACGGTGTGGAAGGAGTTTTTCTTCTTAACTGCCTCACCTATCTGTTCTGCTACCTTGTATATATATTTCATGGACAGGCGGCCAAATTCATCATTCGGTGTTCCTACACAAATGATTGATACATCCGTATCATATACAGCTTTTTCAAAATCACCGGTTGCGGAGATTAGATTATTTTTCTTTCCTGCTTCAATTAGTTCTGCTATATCGTTTTCAATAATTGTGGGCTGCCCGCTGTTAATAAGATCAACTTTCACTTTGCTGATATCAACTCCGGTAACCTGATGACCCTCTTTTGCGAGACACCCTACACTTACGCAACCGACATATCCTAATCCAAAAACACTAATTTTCATTACTACTTTTTATTCCTTATCATTTTAATAGAGAACTGCTTCCAGTTCTTTTTTGTCCGGGAAATTAACCAACACCCCTAAATCTTTCCCCTGAAAAACCACCATACTGCCCAATGCCACAGCTGATGCCCCTCCTTTTTTAACTACCTCACCAATATGATCAACATTGCCTGCTCCCCCGTTGGCAATTACAGGAATGGTAACTGCATCGGTCACCATTTTAACCAAATCCACATCAAAGCCGCTCCACGTACCTTCTTTATCAATCGAAGTAAGTAAAATTTCACCCGCCCCCTTTTCCTGAAGTCGCTGAGCCCATTCTACCGGATTCAGTTTTGTATTCTTCTGTCCGTCATTAATATATACTTCGTACTTGCCCCAGAAGCTCTTTTTAACATCCAGGGAAGCTATGACACTTTGTGTCCCGAATCTGTCAGCAGCCCTGGTAAGAAAATCAGGGTCTTCATATGCAAAAGTATTAATGGCAACTTTTTCCAAACCTATAAGGAGTATTTTCTTAAAATCATCCAACGTACGGACTCCACCTCCATAAGCCAGAGGCATAAAACACTCATTTGCAAGTTCAGCCAGCAGTTTAAAATCGGGGCCTTTTTGATTCCTTGATGCGAGTATATCAACAAGGATTAACTCATCAACTTCCAGTTCGTTAAAAATACGGGCAGTATTGACAGGATCGCCAATGTAGCTGTATTTGTCAAACTTTATCGTTTTAACAAGACTTGCTTCTCTCAGCAGGAGCGTGGGTATAACTCTTGTCTTTAACATCTTATAGTTTTATAAAATTTTCAAACAGCCGCATCCCGAATTTGTGGCTCTTCTCCGGATGAAACTGTGCCCCGTATATATTACCATGCTGCAGTCCGGAGGTAAATTCAATTCCGTACTTAGTAGTGAACATCACATCTTCCCGGTTTGCACAATCAACGTAATATGAGTGTACAAAATAAAACCGCGATTCTTCATACAAATTCGCTGAAAGCGGAGTCTGCTTTTGGGGCTCAACTAAATTCCATCCCATGTGCGGTATTTTAAGATTGGAACCTGCATCAAACTTAAATTTCTTAACTTTCCCCTTAACCCAGCCGAGTCCGGGTTCTTTACCTTCTTCGCTTGATTCCATGAGAAGCTGCATCCCCAGGCAGATTCCAATAACGGGCACTTTCTCATCAAGTACTCGCTTGTTTAATAAGTCAATCAGCCCGGTTTCTTTAAGATGATTCATTCCGTTATCAAAGGCACCAACTCCCGGCAGCAGTAATTTTGCTGCAGATTGGATTTCTTCCGGCTTTGCGGTAATAACTGACTTTCCGCCCATCCGCTTAATCATATTTTGAATGGAGCCGAGATTACCTATTCCGTAGTCAATTATTGCTATCATCAAAAATCTATATATTTATATATCAACGCAATTGAACTGATAAACCACAATGCAACCGAAATTGCAATGCCCGGATCAGTGAACACAACTTTGGACGGGTCCCCTGTTCCACGGTTTTTGTCTATCAGATACATATAGCGAAACACACCGTAAAAGACGAAAATCGAAGTAAATATCAGTCTATCTGTGCCAAACTTATATATCGTATCAGGATCAATGGTATATAACAGATATGATACAATAATAGATGTGGATAGTATTGTAATTATCTGATCCAGATACCTGCGGCTGTATTCCGCCAGCACGAGACGGTGCCCGGTTCCGGCTTTTCCTAAAAGAACCACTTCATGACGTCTTTTGGCGAATCCAAGAAACAATGCAAGTGCCAGGGTGCATACGATAAACCACCGCGATATCGGTACATTTATAATCACCGCCCCGGAAACAACTCTCAGGATAAATCCGGATGCAATACTGAAAACATCTATAAGGATAATTTCCTTCAACTTTATCGTATACAGAAAATTGATAAGCAGATAAATCAGCAGAATAAATAAAAATCCAATTTGGATTGTGAATGCCGCATAAAGTGACAAAATCAATATTAATAAACCAAAAATAAAAGCGGTTTTGCGGTTTAATTGATCACTGGCTATCGGTCTGAGTGCTTTAACAGGATGTACTTTATCCTTCTCGTAATCAACAATATCATTGAATATATAGACTGCGCCGGAAACGAAGGAGAAGATCGCAAATGCACCAAATGTATTCCACAAGTACATCATATCAAACAGATGTTCTGAAAAGATTAATGCTGTAAAAATGAATACATTTTTAACCCATTGATGCGGGCGAATTGACTTAATAAGATTTTTAAGTACTTCCATCTTTACCCGCCTAAAAGAATCTTTTTGCCAATATTAAAACACCTTGTTTCCACGGTACTCTGTGCGAAATACCGGACTGCCCCTTAAATTTATCAACATTTTCCAGGTACCATTCATAATTTCTGATGAGTGCATCGCTGTTTGAGTATTTAGGGTTATATCCCAGAATCTTCTCAGCTTTTTCGATTGAAACGAATGAGTCTTTTGATGCAGTCTCATATACCCATTTATACAGAGGACTGAGCTTTAAAAGTTCCAATAAACGCAGTGTGTATATAATCGGCTTTTCGGGCAGACCTTTAATTTTTTTTCCAAATCCGGCTTTATCAAGAACTGATTGATAGTCCTCCCTCATAGTACCAAAGTGTTTTGCCCCGATATTAAATGTGTCATTAACAATTTCATCGGACAAAGTCATTGTTTTATAAATTGCCTCACAAAGGTCTTCGACATCAAGTAATTGATACCGGTTTGAGCCATCTCCTATCATCGGAAAGCCGCGTCCATCCTTTGCCCAATCATAGAAAAGCGCAAACACACCAAGTCTTTCTGGACCAATAAATGATTTTGGGCGGATTATCGGAACAACTTTACCTTTTTCCCGGAATTTGTTGCATTCTGCCTCAGCTTCAATTTTCGCCTTACCATATGGCCCCACGCCATCCAGTTTGTCATTTTCGTATAACGGATGATGGTCGGGAATGCCGTAAACAGCAGTTGATGAAATATGAATAAAACGTGAAACATTAAAATCACTGCCGAACGACTCTTCAAGCATTAATCTTGTCCCGAGTACATCTGTTGTATATATCTCTTCTTCAGAATACAGCGGAAGAGCTGCGGCGCAATGGATGACCATCTCTGCACCCTGCAAAGATTTTCTTACATCTGTTTTATGACGAATATCTCCAACATGTGCAGTAATTTTATCCTTACAATCAGGATAATCAAACTCAACCAGATCAAGCGATGTAATTTCATACCCGCGCTCTAGCAAATACCGAATTAAATTTATACCTAAAAAACCGGACCCGCCGGTTACTAACACTCTCATCTTTTATGCTTATTTTGAATTTTTACCGGAAGGGAAGCAGTATTTCATATAAAAACTCCTTGGTACCAAATCGGCCTTCATTAGTATATAAAATAAAGGTCGCAGCATTTCA
>CAYYJL010000085.1:0-2136 GCA_964472245.1 uncultured Ignavibacteriaceae bacterium
CGCCAGATTTTTACAAAACTAATGATATTGATAGATGAAAGATTTTTTAAGGAGCTGTGATGCCGCCTAAAATCCTCGTAGTGGATGATGAACCGGATTTAGAAGTATTAATGCGCCAGAATTTCAGGCGTAAAATCCGGGCGAATGAAATTGAATTTGTTTTTGCTCAAAACGGACATTTAGCTTTGGAACGTCTTAAGGAACACCCGGATGTAACCATGGTGCTGTCTGATATAAACATGCCTGAAATGGATGGTCTGACCCTTTTGGATAATGTGACCACCAAATATCCTATGATACGCACTGTAATGGTTTCTGCATATGGAGATATGAAGAACCTTCGTACTGCTATGAATAACGGGGCTTTTGATTTTGTCAATAAACCGATAGACTTTACTGACCTGGAAGCAACGGTTCAAAAAACTTTGAATGAAATTGAGAGTTTAAAGAAAGCAGAATCAAACCGCCTTAAACTGCAAAGCGTGCAAAGGGAACTGCAAATAGGGCAGACGATACAAAAAAGCTTTCTGCCGACATATATACCCCAAAGAGATGGCTGGCAAATAGCCAAAGTTTTTACTCCCGCAAAAGAAGTTGCCGGAGATTTTTTTGATGTATATGAATTACCCTCGCCGGAAAAAATCGGATTTGTTGTAGCGGATGTTTGCGGAAAGGGAGTAGGTCCCGCATTATTCATGACTCTTATAAGAAGTTTGATGCGCGCATTCGGTGAATTTGGTTCCTTTAAACAAAAAGAAGCTGAACACACCATTTCCTTGACACACAATTATGTGATAAAAAATCATGAGGCAGCAAACATGTTCGCTACGGTTTTTATCGGAACATTAAATACCGAAACCGGAAAAGTAGAGTATGTTAATTGCGGTCATAACCCGCCGTATGTATTGCGTGATAATAAAATCATTGCAGAACTGGAGAAAACTGATCCTGTCGTGGGTTTGTTTCCAAACGACCAATTCCACACCAACGAAACTACATTAGAAAAGGGTGACTCACTTTTCTTATTTACCGATGGTGTTACTGATATTATAAATCCTGAGAGCGAACTCTATGGCGAAGATCGCCTGAAACTGTTTCTTGAAAAAGACATCGTAACAGCCGAAGATACTTTAGCTGAGTTGAATAAGGAACTGTATGCTCACATGAAAACTGCGGATCAGTTTGATGATATAACCATGATGCTCATTAAAAGAGATAAATAAACAAGGTAATTAACCGTATGAAATTCAATCTGCGAAACAAACTGTTATTCTTCTCTTCCTTAATTGCAATCCTTCCGCTTATTGTGGCAGGTTATTTTATGATAAGTATAACCCAAGATGAGCTGAAAAGTGCAGCCAACGATGAGTTGAGTACAACTGCTGACCAGCTCGCTAAGGAAATTGATAACGCTTATACCGACTCATGGGTTGCTCCGTTAGTGCTGATAAAAAATGCACTGGAAAGCGAGCAGCTTGGGCTGGCGGAAAAAGTATCCCTGATTACAGGAACAAAAAACCTGACAGATATTTTAGCCATGCAGTTAACTCTTGAGGGGATTCCTCCGGCGCTTATTGCACAGGATGCAATTCAAACCAAACTTACTTCGCTTAATATAAATCCGTCAGAATTTCTAATGATGGAGGAACCGGATATTAAGAAATTTCTAAATGGTAAAGATTTTTTCCGGGGAAATTTACAATATCATAAACCAACCGATCTCTGGACGATTAATATTATTTTTAAGCTGAACCAGAAATTCAACGGCAGAACCACTTATTTTTCTGCAACAATAAATCTGGAAAGAATTCGTAAAAGATTTATAGAGCATCCTTTTGTTAAAACCGGTGAGATATCACTGATTGATACTTCCGGATCAAAGATTTTCGATCCTGAACGGAAGGTAATTAGTGATTACAAAGTGGTTTCCTCTGCGCTGCATTTTTTACGCACCGGCACCCGCGCAATTGGTGTTGAGCCATATACAAGACCGGATGGGACTGCAATACTTGGCGCATTTTCATTTCCGTTGAATCTTGATTTTGCAGTTATATCTGAAAGAAATGAAGCAGATGCTTATCTGGCAGTTACCAAAATGTTTCAGAGTTTATTAATCTGGGTTACCTTAGGTTTAGC
>CAYYJL010000085.1:2236-5652 GCA_964472245.1 uncultured Ignavibacteriaceae bacterium
ACTGCATTTTCAGAAAAAGTTGAGCCGGAAAGAGTAATTGAAATGCTTAATACCTATCTGAAAGCACAGGCAGAAATTGTCAAAAAGTATAATGGCGATATAGATAAATATGTAGGGGATGAATTAGTCGCAGTCTTTCAGGGGACGCACATGGTTGAAAATGCCGTATTAGCAGCCGTTGAGATACATGTAAAGATTAAAGAATTAAATGAAGCAAGCGGCGGGGCACCAATCGCAATCGGCATTGGTATTAATACCGGTGATATGGTTATGGGTGCTATGGGCAGTGAGGAAAGAATGGACTACACCATCCTGGGTGATAACGTCAATCTCGGTGCCAGACTTTGTTCCGCAGCAGCGCCGTTCCAGACAATTCTTTCTGAACGTTCATTTGAATATATAAAGTCTGTTAACTGGATACATACCAAAAGACTGGAACCACTGAAAGTAAAAGGGAAAGAACTAGCCATACAGATTTTTCAGGTTGATGGGGTTGACTACAACACAAAACCCAATCGGCTGACCCAGGCATGATAGTAAGATCAATATTTCTTTTTTTCCTGCTGACTACTGCGGTACTCGCGCAATCCGGAATCACAACAGTTACCATTAAAGAAGGACAAACTGTCAGGGATTTAGCAAGAGAGTACCTTAACAATGCCAACCTGTGGACAGAAATACTAAAACTTAACGGGTTAAAAAGTATTACCGATGTTAAAGCAGGTATGACATTAAAAATTCCGTCAGGTGCAGTGCAGGCAGCAGATAAAGAACTTCTGAATGCACAAAGAAAAATACAGGAAGCAACTGCTGCGGGTGCAACTTTATTTACACCGGAACTTATCGCACAAGCGATTAAAAAGAAAGAAGATGCTCAATCAAAAAAGAATAATAAAGATTGGGCACAGGCAGAATCACTTGCCAGAGAAGCTCAAGAAATTGCCTCCAGGTCATTGGAAGAATGTAAAAAGAAGAACAACGTCTCCGCCCAGGCGATACTGAGCCAGCGGCTTGGGAATGTGCAGGGGAGAACATCAAATGATTTAGTTTGGCTGGATACTCCTCTAAAGGCGCAGCTTTCGGAAGGCCACAAGGTAAGAACGCTTTCACAATCATTCGCAGAAATTTCCTTTAAGGATGCAAGTAAGCTTGTCCTTAATGCTAACTCGCAGGCAGTCATCCAAAAGATGCGTGTGAATGTGCTTGAAAATAAGCAGGAATCCAAAGTAAGTTTAATTGAAGGCGATATATACGCACTGCTTTCAGGGAATAAAAAGAAAAAAGTCAGCGTGGATATTGGCGGGGTTGAAGCAAAAATTAATGCTGACCGCTTTTGGTTCAACAAAACAGGAAAAGACCTGAGGGTTGCAAGTTATGGCGGAAGCATTGAACTGTATCAGGATGGCAAAACGATAATCATCGGTGAAAACAAGGGGACAATTATCGGAACGAATACTTCTAAAACTGAAGAGACTGAACTTCTGGAATCTCCATTGTTAAACTCTCCTGAACAGAATACCACCGTTTTTAAGTCAGACAAAAAAAATGAGATTACATTTAAGTGGACTCCCATAAAAGGGGCGGTGCGTTATTGGATTGAGATAGCAAACGATAATTCCAGCTTTAGTGATCTTATTTTCAGCCAGGATAACATCGGGACAAATGAATTCAAGATATACGATATCAAAAATGATGGAGTATATTACTGGCGTGTGACTGCTATCAATGCAGAGGGCTTCCCCGGTCTCAGAAGTTTACCGCGGGTAATTAAAGTGATTACCGATAACGCTGCCCCATACCTTTCTGTGCATAATCCAAAAGAAAAGCAGATTGTAAAACAGCAGACTGTTACTATCGAGGGGGAGACAGAAAATTTTGTTGAGCTCTTTTTAGCCGGCAAAAAAGTTGATATTGATACGAGCGGATTCTTTAAAACTGAGGTTTCCCTGAAGCCGGGCAATAATACTCTGGTATTTTCATTAATTGATCCTGCGGCGAATACCGATACGGTCCGCAAGAATATATACTATGCTCCCTACCGCACTCCTAAATTGCAGTTAGCAGGCGGTATCAACAATGGCAATAATAGTTTTCTGACAAATAAATCATTCTTCCGGCTATCGGGTGTAACAGATTCACTTTCAGAAGTGATAATAAAAAGCGGGAAAGATGCGCAAAAGTATTTTGCCCACTCTGATTCGCTTGATGGGTCATTCTCAGCATTATTGAATTTATCGGAGGGGAGTAATCCGTTTTCTATTTCTATCCTGACAGCTTTAGGTGATACGCTGACCAGAAACTTCAGTGTTACTCTTGACTCGGAGGCACCTGAAATTAATCTGCTTTCCGAAGTTCCTGCTGTTGCCGCTCAGGAAGAACTCAACATTAAAGCAAAAGTAACCGGGGCAGAGTATATAACGGTTAATTCTGTAGAGGTCCCTGCTAAGGACGGAGAAGTTAACACAAAGATTCGTTTGGCTACCGGATGGAATCATATATCCATAATTGCGTTTGATAAGACAGGCAATCAATCCAGACTTGATAAATCAGTTCTGTTTGATAAACAGCTTCCTGTCAGCATAAAATCCTCTCTGAGTCTTAACACTGTAGTTCCCGGTGATGTGTTGGTGATTGACATCAGCGTGGACCGGCTTTCCTTTGAGACACAAAGAGTTGCACAATACGAAATGGAAATTGGCGGTAAAAAGATAACCGGAATGTTGAAGTATTCCGATGCAAATAGCAAGTTTACCGGGTATATAAGTGTACCCGAAAATACTGCCGGCAAACCTAAGCTGACAAAGGTATCTTTCCAGAGTTCAGCCGGTGAGAAAAAAGAAATTCCAATAAATTAAAATAAATAACCCGAATTCGGAGTAAGAATGAAGTTTCTCAGATACCTTTTCCTCTTTATGACCATAAGTTTTCTTGCGGGAGAAAGTATTTATGCACAGGATAATGTGCTCCTGGTTACGTATGGACCTACAGCGCCGACTAGAGAAGGAGATGATGATTTTAAGCAAATTATCTTTTTTAAGGTTCCACAGAACATAAAAGATAGTTTGTATCTGAGAATTTTTGATGCTGATAATGGCGGCTTGGTGGATTCACCATTTGATAAGTTTGATACAGAAACCAGATTTTCATTTTATGGCGGTTTAGGTGCGTTCAGCAAATCTTCTTTGAGCAGGCAAAATGCTGATTCCGCTGATCTTTATGCCGGTACCATTATTGCCGATGGCAAATTTGGTGTTGATCCATTTTTAGATAACAAGTGGTTTAATTTTGCAAACTTTGCTGCACAGCAGGGTGAATTGATTGACGGGTTCTACTATTTTAAACTGGTGGTTGAGGGAGTTTCAGGTAATGATGGTAACTTGTTTGATGTAACTGTCAGCCGTCAGGATAAGCGGAAT
>CAYYJL010000085.1:5662-8313 GCA_964472245.1 uncultured Ignavibacteriaceae bacterium
TACCTCAAGGTGTAGAGATTTTCTCATATACACCAACACTGCGGCTTCCGGGCAAAGGAATTTTTGCTGAAATGAAATTTCTTGTACCGGAAAATTCCCCGGAAATAATTATTAAAAATTTTGATTTAGCAGGGGGCAAAGTTGCTGTTGAAACACCATTCCGTTCAAATTTAAGTGTGGTATCTTCTGCTCAGGATGTATGGGCGGAAAGCAGCATATTGTTTGAAGAAAGGGAGCTTGGGCTTTATTCAGCATTAAAATTTGAAGGCGGCGGTGAAATTCCTAATGATGCAACTTTTCACCTGGTTTCAAAACAAGGGAAAGCAATTCCGTTTGATCTACCATTTTATATACGGAAACAAAACCGCAGACCTGTTCCTGTTGAACTGGTGAAAACTTTATCAGACTGTTATACGGTGGTGTTTGACGGCTCTAAATCTTCTGACCCAGACGGCGAGGCACTTTCGTTCTTCTGGAAATTTGGCGATGGCAAGACAGCAACCGGTACCAGAATAGCACATACATATGAAAAATTTGGCACCTATGAAGCTGAATTGATAGTAACGGATGCATCAGGGCAGGTGGGTAACAGTTCTTATAAAAGATTTAAAGTTGTGTTAAATGTTCCGCCCGTTGCTTCTGCAGGACCGGATCTTACAGTAGCACCGAATCAGGTGATTACACTCAATGCCGGGGAATCAAAGGATCCCGATGGAGCCATTTCTAAGTATTATTGGGAATTCAGTGACGGAACTAAAGCCGAAGGAATATCTGTTGCCAAAGCATTTTCAAAATCGGGTATATACAGTGTATTCTTGCGGGTAGAAGATAATTCGGAATCACCCTGTAATTTCGATACCGATCAGATTAAGGTTTGGGTAAATGCCCAGCCGATAGTGGATATCGGTCCGGATTTAATTTCTGCCGTGGGGCAGGAAGTTGATTTTGACGGTGGCAAAAGTTATGACTCTGACGGTGAACTCGCACAATATCTCTGGGATTTTGGCGATGGAAATAAGGGGGAAGGGCTGTATATCTCTCATACTTATGCTAAACCGGGAAAGTATACCGTAACACTGACCGTTGTGGACAACGCATCTGTATCCAACAGTAACGCGGTGGATCAATTGGTGATTACCGTAAACGACAAACCCGTTGCTGAAGCTGGTCCTGATAAAATTGTTGCTGTGGGTGAAGTTGTACCATTTGACGGTACTGGCTCAATTGACCGCGACGGAAAAATAATTGAATATAAATGGGATTTTGGTGACGGCGGAAAAGGAACCGGCGACAAACCAACTCATATATATAAAAAATCAGGTAAATACCTTGTTAAACTTGTTGTTAAAGATAACTCAACCTCAATTTCTGAGTTAGATTCTGATTCACTCGTTATTACGGTAAACTATCCTCCTGTTTCAAGAGCGGGGGAAGATCAGCATCTGACAAACAGTGAAGTCCGCTTTGATGGTTCCGCCTCCTCTGACGAAGACGGTACAATAACTGCCTATTATTGGGACTTTGGCGATAATACCTTTTCTTCTGAACCCAAACCGGTTAAATATTATGCAAGACCGGGAGTATATAAAGTCACTTTAAAAGTTACTGATGATACCAAAGTTTCTTCAAATAATCATACCGATGAACTGAAGGTTGTAGTGAATGCCCGCCCGTTAGCTGATGCCGGACCGGATAAAATTGCAATTCCGGGCCAAAAGATTGCTTTTGATGGCGGTGGCTCCAAAGACCCGGACGGCTCGGTAGAAAAGTATATATGGAACTTTGGCGATGGCCAGTCTGCTGAAGGGAAAAAAGTTGAACACAGTTATGCCGCCCCGGGTAAGTATAATGTCTCCCTGAAAGTTTACGACAACAGTGGTCATAGTGAAGCGTTTGATATTGATGAAGCGATAATGACAATCAATGATGCTCCGGTAATCATAGCAGGTCCCGATATGATTGCATCACCCGGACAGCTGCTTACCTTTGACGGCACTCGTTCCTTTGATCGGGACGGCAAGCTGCAAAATGCAGAATGGAGATTTTCAGATACTGATGCTGTGTTTAAGGGATTAACTGTAAAAAAATCATTTAAGAAACCCGGTCTTTACAAAGTTACTCTCTCAGCGGAGGATAATGGTACAGCCAATAATTCATTGCAGCAATCATCACTCAATGTTTATGTCAATTCCAGACCAACCTCCAGGGCGGGAACAGATTTAGTAACCTGTGACAATACCATCCGGTTTGATGGTTCAGGTTCTACTGACCCGGAAGGGCATCCATTAATATATATCTGGGATTTTGGTGATGGAACACCCAATGATACCGGCAGGGTGCTTTATCATACTTATAAAAGACCAGGTACATATCCTGTTATTCTGACTGTTGATGACGGGCAGCGTTTGGATAATTCCACGCACTCCTCATCTATAACCATAGAAATTAATCAGGCGCCTGTTGCTGATGCAGGCAAAGATAAAATTGTCTGCTCCGGTGAAATCGTACTCTTTGACGGCTCCGGCTCATACGATCCTGACGGCGGCTTGTTAAAATATTTTTGGGAGTTTGGAGACGGCACCACAGCTGAAGGACAAAACCCTACTAAAATATATACAAAAGCAGGTTCTTATCAGATTACTCTTCGCGTG
>CAYYJL010000086.1:0-8299 GCA_964472245.1 uncultured Ignavibacteriaceae bacterium
CACTGATAGTCTTATAGCAGCCGCTAAAATTCATAACGAATCAAATAATTTCTACGGTACTGTCAGTCCTGTGGCAGCCCCCGTCATTGTTGAAAAGGAAGAGGAGGGATTTTACTCAACATATATATCCGGACCTTTTGACAGAAATGTTGTAGAACCGCTTGAGTCGTTTATTCATGACAATTTCGGGGAAAGTAAGAAAGAACAACAGGATGTGGTTAAAGCAGGTAATATATCCATCGTGTGGATTCGCCTTTCACAGCCGCCTGATGGGGAGAAAGTTGTCAATATCAGTAAAACTTCAGGGGACAACAGTTTTACTCTTATTGAAGGTGCAAGAATAGTTTTTAATAAGGATAACTGGAATAAAGCTGCTGCGGTTGTTGTACAAACCGATCCTAAATTAAGGGTTGAATCTGCTGCTACATTCACTGCCATTTCAGGAAATATCCCGTTGGCATGGAGCATTACATTTTATATAACAGCAGGATTGTTTATTCTGTTTTTCCTGTACCACAATTTTGTACTGCCTCATCCACCTGCAGACAAAGCAAATGTTTCAGGGGGCAATGTTCTCAAAGAGTTCTTTACAACTTTTGCATTGTTCTTTAAGAAGGAGAAAATTGGACTGATTCTGGCATTCCTGCTATTGTTTCGTTTTGCCGAAGCGCAGCTTGTTAAACTTGCTTCCCCGTTTTTGCTGGATAACAAGGATGCCGGCGGTCTTGGCCTATCCACAGGTGAAGTAGGTTTTGTTTATGGTACCGTTGGTGTCATTGCACTTACACTCGGTGGAATCCTGGGCGGTATAGCTGCTTCCAAAAAGGGGCTTAAATACTGGCTGTTTTGGATGGTCTGCGCAATCAATGTACCGAATCTGGTTTATGTATATCTGTCTCAATCTCAAACCGATAATTTCCTGTTGATTAATCTGGCAGTTGCTCTTGAACAGTTCGGCTACGGATTTGGATTTACTGCATATTTACTTTTTCTTATATACGTGAGCGAAGGGAATCACAAAACAGCGCATTATGCAATTGGTACAGGATTCATGGCACTTGGTATGATGATACCCGGCATGTTCAGCGGATGGCTGCAAGATCTCATTGGGTACAAACACTTTTTTATCTGGGTAATAATTGCAACAATTCCCGGATTTGCAATATTCAAATTCCTTCCACTCAGTGATGAATTTGGCAGAAAGAAAGATAAGCAGATTGATTCGTAGAGTTTCATATATACTGGTTTCCTTAATTATTCTCGGCTTTTTATTTGCAGCTTCTGACTATCAGCAGCTGAATCAGGATGAGGAAATATGGGACTCCGTCAGAGACACAACTTTTCTGAATCCGGGTAAATATATATTTACTGCAAAACCGAGTCCCTGGGTTACATCTGTATTAGAAGGGATGACCCTGGAACAAAAAATCGGCCAGTTAGTTGTTCCGCAGGCGTATGGAAAAGATTTTGCTGAAAGCTCCAAATCATTTTTGAACTATAAGGCACTTGTAGATTCTTATTATGTGGGGGGATTTGTATTTTTTCAGAGCAATCTTCCTGAGCAGGCAAAAATAATCCGCAGTCTGCAAAAAATCTCAAAAGTTCCACTTCTTTTTTCCGCAGACTATGAAACCGGAGCGGGGATGAGGACACAGCAGGCAACTAAATTCCCTTCACTGATGGCATTGGGTGCTGCTAACGATAGTTCGTTAGCATACGAAATGGGTAAAGTAATAGCTGCCGAAGCCCGGAAAATTGGTATATACCAAAACTACGCTCCTGTGGTTGATATCAATAATAATCCCGATAACCCGATTATCAATACACGGTCAATAGGGGAAGACCGGATAATGGTCACCCGTCTTGCCGGTGCTTTGGTAAAAGGAATGCAGGATGGCCGGCTTGCTGCTACGCTTAAGCATTTCCCCGGTCACGGTAATACTACTACCGATTCACACAATGAAACTGCTGTTATAAATGTTACTAAAAATGATTTTGAAAAAAATGAGTTATACCCCTTCCGTAAGCTGATTGATGAAGGGGTCATCTCGGTCATGGTCGGGCATATCAGGGTCCCCAACATCTTTGATGATAATCTGCCAGGAACTCTTTCTTCTGAGACGGTTACCCGTCTGCTGCAAACCGATCTTGGTTTCAAAGGGCTTACGGTAACTGATGCAATGTCCATGCATGCAATATCAGAAAAATACAGTGATAGTCTCGCTGCATTAACATCAGTTCTTGCCGGTTGTGATATGCTGCTCTTTCCGCCTGATGCCAGAAAAGTAATAACCTCATTGGTTAACTCTGTACGCAGTGGAATACTGGCGGAAGAACGCATAAATAAATCCGTTATTAAAATCCTGCAGTTGAAAGAATGGGCGGGGTTGAATCAGACAGAAGCATACGAGCCGGAGGATGCACCGCTTACAGTAAAGTCAGCTTACGCGGACGGAGTGGCGGAACTTATAGCCCGGAAATCTATAACGCTGGCAGTGGATAAAAAGAAATTGATTCCGGTATTTGCAGGAACCAAAAAGAAATATTATCACTTAATAGTGAGTGATTCCAAAAGCGAAAAACATCTGATGTTTGATTCCTTATTACGGGCTGACGGGATCGTCCACTCAGGGGTGCAGTTGAGTAACAGAACATCCACCCGCGAGTTAAGAAAAATACTTGCAGAAATAAAAAAGCATGATGTGATTATTGTGTCAGTATATAATAACATCAGCTCATTTAAGGGAAGCAGGGACGTATCAAGCACCCTCAGAAAACATGCATCAAAGATTAACAAACTGGGCAAGCAAAAAATCCTTCTTTCTCATTCCGACCCTTATATATATGATTTATTCCCGTCTGCCGCTGCTTATATGCTTAGCTACGGGGATTCTGAGTTTTCCGAGACGGCAATGTATAAGGCGCTGACAGGAAGGAACAATATATCAGGCAAGCTGCCCGTTTCCATTCCGTCCGCAAAGTTAAAACGGGGGGATGGAATCATTAAGAAAAACGTCCTTCTGGATTTTGCCGGTGAGCAGATATATGATTTTTCAGGTGTTGACAGTCTGATTGATTCAGCTGTAAAAGATTCCGTTGCACCCGGTATGGCGCTGTTGGTGGTTAAAGACGGCGACATTGTTCATGAAAGATATGCCGGACATCTTACCTATGATCCCTCCTCTGCCCTGATTTCGGACAGTACGATTTTTGATATGGCATCGGTTTCCAAAGTAGTTGCAACTACCACTGCAGCAATGATTTGTTATGACCGGAAATTATTTTCCCTGGATGATAAAGTCACAAAGTTTTTCCCCAAGTTCAAAGCCAACGGAAAGGGCTCCATTACCATCCGCCATCTGTTAACCCACTCAAGCGGGCTGCCTGCCTTTAAGAAGTATTATGAGTTGGTTAAGAATGAGAAAGAACTGCTCGCAGATATTTTTAACTCTCCGCTTGATTTTAAGCCCGGTACCAAAATGGTTTACTCAGATCTCGGCATGATCACCATGGCTAAAATCATAGAAAAAGTATCAGGAAAAAAGCTTGATGTTTTTTGCCGTGATGAAATATTCGAAAAACTAGGCATGTATAATACCATGTATACACCGCCTGCTTCTCTCCGTCACAGAATAGCACCAACTGAACTGGATAACTATTGGAGGAACCGGTTATTAATCGGCGAGGTACATGATGAAGCCAGTGCCATGCTTGGCGGAGTGGCCGGTCATGCCGGACTCTTTTCCACTGCCAGAGATCTTGGTATATTTTTGCAGATGCTGCTTCAGAAAGGTGTTTACGGGAAAAATACACTCATTAAAGCTTCTACTGTTGAATTATTTATAAAACAACAATCCGAGTTAAGCAGCCGCGGATTAGGGTGGGATACCAAAGATGCACAGGGCTATTCTTCGGCGGGAAATAAATTCAGTCCCGATTCTTACGGCCACACCGGATATACCGGAACATCGGTTTGGACTGATCCCGGGAGGAATCTTGCAGTGGTGCTGCTTACAAACCGTGTTTATCCGACACGGTTAAATCGCAAAATAATAAGTTTCAGACCCGGACTACATGATTCAATTATTCAGGCAGTTGAACAATAGATTGAATACACTGTATAATCTGTTTCCGCTTGAGCAAAAACAAATTCTTCATATAGAAGAATTGCTAAGCACATTAAGCGTCAAAGAAAAACTAGGCCAGGTCATATTTTCCGGATTAACCGGAACATATATGTCGTCAGACTCAAACACACTTACGAAAATATCAAATCTGGTTGAGAAGGGAATCGGAGGATTAGTTTTCTTTAAAGGTGAATTGAAACAGTATCATTCCCTTATAAACCAATTCCAAAATTCCTCTAAAATTCCGCTGTTGTTTTCAGCTGATTTTGAGCGTGGTCTGGCAATGAGAATAGCCGGCATGGTCTCCTTTCCCCATAACATGGCAGTTGCCCAAACCGGTGATGCACGGCTTGCGGAGCGATTGGGGAGTCTTGTTTCTAGGGAGATGCGTCATTTGGGAATCCAGATGAACTTTGCACCGGTTGTGGATTTGGCAGGTGTAGCTGAGAACCCTGTGATAAATATACGTGCATTCAGTGATGACAAACAAAAGGTGACGGAATTTGCCAATGCCTTTATATATGGCTCCAAACAGCACCGGGTGATTACTGTACTGAAACATTTTCCCGGGCATGGGTACACCAAGGAAGACTCTCATAATGTGCTGCCTGTTGTGGATAAAACCAAAGCAGAACTCTTTGATTCGGATTTAGTTCCGTTTATTTCATGCATTAAGGCAGGTGCACAGTGTATAATGTCTGCTCATCTTGAAGTGCCTGACCTTGAACCGGAAAAAGGATTGCCCGCAACCCTTTCCAAAAATATTCTGACTGCTCTTTTGCGGGAGGAGCTGGGATTTGACGGATTAATTGTTTCCGATGCCATGAACATGAATGGTGTAACAAACTATTATTCAGCCCGTGAAGCCGCGGTTAAGGCATTTCTTGCAGGCAATGATGCTCTGCTCCTTCCGCCGGACGATGATATATATTTTGATGCGCTTGAAGAGGCGGTGATGGAGGGAGTTATTACAGAGGAACGGCTTAACGCAAGTGTTAGGAGAATATTCGCTGCAAAAATGTGGTCAGGATTATTTTCAGGTGAAGCTGAAACGAAAGAGATTGATTTTATTTCAGGCAGGGAAGCTGCCGAATTGGCGGCTGAGATTGCATCAAAATCTGTCACCATGTTTTCCGGCGTGGATATAATCCCGCAGGAGATTAAACCGGGTACTGTCTGCATTACAGTTTCTGACAAATTGCCGGGAGAAACGGAATCCTATTTTGCGGAAACATTCTCACAAATCCACCCGGAAACAGAAAAGATATATATCTCTCCTTTCACTACCAACGAGATGCTTAATAAGATTGCCGCCGGCATTATGACCGGCAGTCTCGTGTTGATTCCGATCTTTTACCGGGCAAGATCTTATCAGGGTGCAATACGGCTTTCGGACGAACTGCTTGGTTTTTTTTCAGAACTGAGGCGGATGGATATACACTGTATATATTTATTTTTTGGCAACCCTTATCTTTCGGGACAATTAGAAAAAACAGACAATATAATTTTGGCTTATAGTGATGTTCCGGCATCACAAAAAGCTGCATTACAAAAAATTACGGGAATTAATATATAATGGATTATCAGGAGTTTTCCGGTAAAAAGGAAAGCGGAAAAAGGGGGATTAAGTATTCACTCTGGGTTCCGCTTATTTTAACATTTGTTTTCTTTGTCAGCACTGTGGTGCTTATTTATGGTACCGTGGACTATGGAGCTCAAATCTCCGCTAACGCTGAAAAGATTGGAAAACTTACCTCGGCATCTAATGTATTGCTCGGTGCAGAAAGAAAACTATCAGTCATTTTGATAACGCCTGCTGTATCAGCTTCATCGGAAACCGGGATTACACGAGAGGATTTTCGTAATGCCGTTGATGTTTTGAAAAAAGAATGGTCCGCTTCCAATCAGAGGGGATTAGATTCCCTTGGGTTACTTTTGGAGGGAACAATTTTTAGTAATGGTTTTTCTCCCGGGGATTCATCTGTTGCGAACAATGCCGTTTCCGCACTGATATTATGCCGCCAGTTATCCGGTGATATATTAAATGCGGTAAGTTTGATTCGCAGAGATCAGGGGAAGATATCTGTGATTCTTGATAAGTATTGGTTTATTCTTTCGGGCATTGCCATAATATCCACATTATTTGCGCTCTCTACTGTTATTTCATTTTACCGGTACAGGGTAAATGTAAACAGGAGAAAAGCTGCTGAGGAAGAACTTTTCAAACAACAGGAAACATACCGCAATCTTGTTGAGAGTATGAACGAGGGGCTTATCATAACAGACTTAGAAGATTGTATAATCTTTGCGAACCCTGCTATAGAAAAACTAACCGGATATAAACCTCATCAGTTAACCGGCAGAATATTTCATAAAACGTTTACCAACTCATCCGAGTGGCCGGAATTCCAGTCAAGGATGGAAAAGCGGATTCTTGGAGAACGTGAACATTACACAAAGAGATTAATTAAACATGATGGAACCCTTGCAGAGGTTCATATTAATGCCACACCTTTTAGAAATCCGGATGGAGAGATAACAGGTACGCTGGGGGTGGTTTCCGATTTAAGCGAGCGGGCTTTTTTGGTAGAACAGATTGCTGTTCAAAGGAATAACCTGATTGCCGTAATCGAAAATACAGATAATTATATATGGGCATTCACCCACGATTTTAAGTTGCTGGTGTTTAATTCCAGTTTTAGCAAAGAATATGAAAACCTTTTTGGCGTTGCTGCGTACCCGGGAATGCCCGTCCTGGATTTTGTACCTCCCCAGCTCCGGAGAGCATGGCGGATGATTGCTAAAAAGGCACTCACGGGGTCTGTTATAAGAATGGACTTTCCGTATATATTGGAAGGATTGCCCCGTGCATACCGGGTAGCGTTGAATCCGATAAAATCTGAGACAGGCGAAGTTACCGGTGTGGTTGCTTTTATGCAGGATATAACACAAATGAGGGCAGCTGAGGAAGAACTGCGCGCAGCAAAGGAGACTGCCGAGGAAGCAACCAAACAGAAAACAGTTTTTCTTGCCAATATGAGTCATGAGATAAGGACTCCGCTAAACGGTATTCTCGGTATGGCAAACCTGATGGAAGAATCTGAATTAACTTCAGAACAGCGTTTATACACAACTTCCATCAAGGAATCCGGTGCATTGCTGCTCTCCTTGATTAATGAGATTTTGGATATATCCAAAGTTGAGGCAGGTAAAATTGAACTGGTTGAAGATGAGTTTGAGCTGCTTACCATGCTGGAGAGCATCAACGATATGTTTACTGTTCAGGCGGAAAATAAGGGTATATCATTTTATATAGATATACACCGTGATGTCCCTCTTACTATCACAGGAGATAGTATGAGACTGCAGCAAATATTAATTAACTGCCTCTCAAATGCATTTAAGTTTACTGCAAAAGGATACGTGGAACTGAGTATCGGTGTTGAGCGGGTTGATGATGAGAAATATTTATACTCCTTCAGGATTCTCGATTCCGGCAAGGGGATGAATGAGGAAACACGTGCATCCATATTTGAGGAATATTACCAGGGTAACAGCGATACATCTAAGATTTATGGCGGCACCGGGTTAGGGTTAAGTATTGCCAGAAACTTTACCCGGCTAATGGGGGGAGAAATATCCGTTGACTCAGTTGAAAATAAAGGTTCTGTCTTTACCGTGAATATACCTTTGAAGGCAGCCAAGCCGCCTGATTCAGCTGATCAGATATCCTTATCAGGGGAAATACTGCTTGTTTCAAATAACAACCGCGGTACCGAGATTACCGAAAATTTACTCAGAGAAGCCGGCTTTACTCCTGTCACTGTATATAATGCTGCAAATGCGATAGTACAGATGAATAAAGCCCGTACAAACGGAAAAAAGTTTGCGGCGGTGATAAATAACTTTAATTTACCCGGCTATGACGGATTTGAACTCTGCAAACAAATTATTGATTTGGTGCCAGAGCATCCTTCGTTATTCTTATTGATTGGCAGAAAAAAAGCTGTGCATATAAGGCGTCAACTCAGCAAACAACCCGTGCATATTTTGTCTAAACCATTTTACCGGAGCTCAATAGCAGAATTGATTGCTGTATTAGTACCGAAATCTGTTGAAGTGAAAGAGAAACCTGCTGAAGAGAACCAAAACAAACTGCGTGTTTTGATTGC
>CAYYJL010000087.1:0-8259 GCA_964472245.1 uncultured Ignavibacteriaceae bacterium
CGGAGCAAGTGAACAGGATGTACGCAAGCGGATTGCCAGCCAGATACCCGAGGAAGAGAAAATGAAGCGCGCGACATATGTTATCACCAATGATGGCAGTGAGGAGAAGCTAAAAGCTGATGCTCATTCCATTTTGCAAAAATTTAATTTTTTTTAGATGAATAAGACAGTTTCAATCCAGGGAGCATTTGGCTCCTACAGCTATGTTACGGCCGTTTCTCAATTCGGTAAAAAGGTACCACTGCTTTGCCGGAAACAATTTAAAAATGTGTTTAATGATGTTAAAGCAGGCAGAGCCGGATATGCTCTTCTTCCTTTCCGCAACATCATTACTGGGGCTATCCATGATACATTCAGACTTCTGTTTGAATACAAATTTTCTGTTCTGCGGGAAATTGATACACCTTTAGATCATACCTTGCTCGGGTTTACCAAAATACCGGTCGGAAAACTTAAATATATCTACTCCCACCCCCAGGCATTGAGCCAGTGCTCACAGTTTCTCAATACTGCTTTACCCAAAGGGTGTGCCGTGAGGGAAGTACATGATACCGCCGGAGCAAAAGAGTATCTGATTAAAGACCCGGACTCCTCCGCCTTAATTGCATCCGGTAAAATGGCCAAAGAACTGGGGTTGGTCAAAATCAAATATCCTGTGCAGAACTATAACAAGAATATGACTAAGTTCTTATTATTGAGCAGGAAGCCGGAAATTAACCCAAAAACTCATGGATTTCTCTTTATTGCATGTTACTCACAGTCATTAGACGGTATGGTCAGGCAGCTCGCAGAAATTAAAACCGGTGTGAAGATCATTGACGGGTTTCAGGTTGTGCTTAAACCGGGTAAAACGGCAGTATTTTTCAGGGTATATCTTTCCGGAAGGTCGGCGGGGGCAGCCCTTCAGCAATTATCGGCAATAAAAGAGATTTCCTATTCAAGCGGAGTATTTTAACCCCCTCAAAAGTTGTTTTATCCTGCTTTGGGTAATAATTTTGAGTATTAAATCCAGGAGTTTTTGTGAATTTCCTTAATAAAATAATAGTTGCGGCTGTTCAAATAATGCCAAAACAGGTAGTTAAAATATTTTCCAACAAATATATTGCAGGGGATTTGCTTTCCGATGCAGTACGGGTTACCAAAGAATTGAATGAGAAGGGGATATTAACCACCATAGATGTGCTTGGGGAAGCCATTACCAGCAAAGAGCAAGCACTTGAGGCAAATGCTCATTGCGAGGCAGTTCTTGATGCAATTAAAAGCGGAGCGCTCAAATCAAATCTTTCTATTAAGCCCACACAGTTCGGATTGCAGATAGACTATGATTTCTGCCGGGATTTGGTTACGCGTTTGGTTCAGAAGGCGGATGAATTAGGGCTTTTTGTACGGCTGGATATGGAAGATGCAACTACTACAGATTTAATTCTGCGGCTGCATCGTGAACTGCGTGAACGTTACAACAATGTTGGAGTGGTTCTGCAGGCGTATCTGAAACGTACCGTTGCTGATATTAAAATCAATAAAGATATTACCCTTAATTACCGCTTGTGTAAGGGAATATATATTGAATCCCCGGAAATTGCCTATAAGGAAAGAAAAGAAATTCAGGATAATTATCTGCTTTCATTGAGACATATGTTTGAAAACGGCCACTATGTGGGGATTGCAACACATGATATTGTCCTGATTGAAGGAGCCAAAAAATTAATCAAAGAAATGAATGTTCCTGCTGATAAATACGAATTCCAGATGCTTCTGGGGGTTAAGGAAGACCTGAGAGATATGCTGAACCGTGAAGGATTCAAAGTACGCATATATATTCCGTTTGGTAAGGATTGGTATCTTTATTCCATACGCCGGCTTAAGGAAAATCCCCAGGTTGCAGGACATATTTTTAAGAACATTTTCTCACTGAACTGATGACCATACTCGGAATCGAAACATCCTGCGATGAAACCTCTGCCGCCATTATTCAGAACGGCACGGTAAAAGCAAACCTGATTTATACGCAAAAGATACATGAGCAGTACGGCGGTGTGATACCGGAACTTTCCGGCCGTGCGCACCTGCAGAAAATCAGTCCGCTGGTTAAAACTGCTCTCAAAAATGCCTCTGTTTCCATGGAGGAAATTGATGTGGTCGCGGCAACAGCAGGACCGGGTTTGATTGGCTCTCTTATTGTGGGTTATAACTTTGCACAAGGGCTGGCATTATCGCTGGATGTACCGTTCGTTCCTGTGAATCATATTGAAGGGCATATATATTCCGGCTTTTTAATGGAGAGTAAACCGGAATTTCCTGCACTCATCTTAGTAGTATCAGGCGGGCATACATTGCTTCTCAAAGTGGAAAGCCATACTTCATATACTGTGCTTGGAACAACTATTGATGATGCTGTGGGAGAGGCATTTGACAAAGTTTCCAAATTACTTGGCTTGGGATACCCGGGAGGGCCGAAAATTCAGCAAGCAGCTGATGCCGGTGAAGCGGGAGATATCCGATTCCCCATTGCGGATGTGAGCGGCGATTACAATTTTTCCTACAGCGGGTTGAAAACAAGCGTTTTGAGATATATGCAGAAAACCTATGGGCAAAGGGATGCAACAGCCAGCGAGATCAATAATGTGGCTTATGCGTTTCAGGATTCAGCAATTTCTGCACTTACCAAAAAGATTGAAAAGGCGCTGAGTGAAGAGAGCTATAAGTCAATTTCTGCGGCAGGTGGAGTTGCTGCTAATAAACTTCTGAGAGAAAGACTCGCTGAAATTGCAGTAAAGTTTAACCTACCCTTAGTTATGCCTGCATTTGAGTATTGTACCGATAACGGTGCAATGATTGCCTCCCGAGCCGGTTATTTATTGGAATCAGGAATTGAAAATTTTGGCATTGAAGAACCATTCCCTTCCTTTAAATCTGCCTTTCTGAATAGCGTATCACAGAATCGAGCCGTGCAGTTTGGCGGATAAAATAAAGATTGATTCCCTTTCTGATGAACAAAAAAAGGGACTGCTTTCACTTCTGAGAACGGAAGTGGATAATATTGATAAAGACTTAGTTGAGCTGATTCGCAGAAGAACGGTCAGGAGTATCCTGATTGGCAGAATAAAGCGGTCAATGAATCAACCGACCTACTCACCTGAACGTGAAAAAGAGATTAATGAAAAAATAAAGAAGTATCTGAAGGAACCGCTGAGGCATGAGGCGCTGTGGCGGATATACGAAAGAATTTTAGATCAGTCAAGGGCTATTCAACGTGAAGAGGGGGAAAAGGGGGAAGTATATAAGGTTGACTTTCAGCTGCCCTCACGCGGAATTAAAGATTACCTGAACTCAAAGGAATGGAAAATTGTGGGCGGGTTTTTTATTCTTTGTTTTGTATTCCTTATATATCTCTTTTTTACACCTTCACCCGGGCACACTCAGTTTCCCGTACAGTTTGATATACGTGTGAATGAAAGTGCTGAATCTGTTATCAGGAGATTGGCTGAGAAGGGTGTTATCGCAAGTACATTCCCCGCAAAAGCCGCGTTTCTGTTTACGGGAACTTCCACCAGATTACAGGCGGCCAGATATACAATTGATGAACCGATGAGTTATATTGGATTAACGGAGTTGTTTACCTCGAAAGCAGGTTCACCGCCCGTTGAGTTTGATTTTTACAACGGGATTTCCAATAATGGGATAGCCGCGCTGCTCAGTAATGAAAAGATGGCTGAAAAAGATTCAATGGTTGCATTTTTCAATAGCAGTACCCTTAAGCTTGATAATGGCAAAGAATATCGAGGATACAGGGGATTTCTGCTCCCCGGGGCATATTCATTTTACCGGAACAGCAGTTACGCAGAAATACGTGATTCCATGTTTGCAAGATGGAGCAGCCAACTAACACCTGAAATGAAGGAAAGTGCTGCAAAGCTTGGATACTCTGTATATCAACTGACGGTGCTGGCATCCATCATTGAAGGTGAAACAAATTACAAACCGGAAATGAGCAGGATATCCGGAGTATATCATAACCGGTTAAAAATCGGCATGAAACTGCAGGCAGACCCGACAGTGCAATTTGTTTCACCGCCGGGAACAACCCGGATTACATTTAAGGAATTAAAGATAAATTCTCCTTTTAATACGTATATGTATGCAGGACTCCCTCCTGAACCAATTAACAATCCGGGAAAGGATGCATTACATGCCGCTTTTTTTCCCGAGAGTCATTCTTATATGTATTTTGTTGCCGATAAGAATACGGGCAGGCATATTTTTACTAAATCTTTTGCAGAACACCTGAAAGCTGCTAAGGAGTATCAGAAGTGGTATCGAAGTTTAAAAAAGTAGTTTTAAGTACTATCCTCATCGGTTTGTATATATTTTCCCTTCCGGGATGTGCTAATCAGCTGCCACCCGGCGGCGGGCCGCAGGATACCACACCTCCTGAAATTGTGGAGTATTATCCGCTTGATGGAACTGTTAATTTTACCGGTGAATATTTTGAACTGACTTTTTCTGAGTATGTTGATAAGCGGTCGCTGAAAGATGCGATTTTTATTTCTCCAGCGTTGAAGGGAATTCCGGAAATTGATTGGAGCGGAAAATCGGTTCGTGTATATTTTCCTGAAAAACTTTTAGATTCAATCACCTATACTATTTCAATCGGTACCGATGTTATTGATTATAATAACCGAAACCGTATGGCGGAATCCTTTATTTTTGCTTTTTCAACAGGTGATAAGATTGATAATTTTACCATAAGCGGAAAAGTATATGAAGACCAGCCCTCAGGTACACTGATTTTTGCATACCGGAATGCATCTGATACGCTAAATCCAGCTGATACACGCCCCGATTATATATCTCAGGCAGGGCAGACCGGTGAATTTAAATTTACGGGGCTTGCTGCAGGAACATACCGCCTCTTCGGAATTAAGGAAGAGATTAAGGATCAGGTTTACGACCCTGAAAAAGATAAAATCGGCATACCCCCCGTTGAACCTGTACTTTCTGTAAAAGATACGGGATATTCTGCTTTAAACATGATATTAATTACTGAGGACTATACCACACCCCGGCTGCTTTCGGCAAATATGCTGGATCGCTATCATATACATGTAACTTTTTCAGAAGAATTAAATCAGGCTAAGCTTTCTGCAGGTAATTTTGAAATCGTAGATTCAACAAGCGGCAGTAAATATAATCCCGTTTATTTTTTTAAGGGGAGAGGTAAACAGGGTGAATACTTCCTTTCTATTAAGGACAGTCTCAATCCGGAGGGGAATTATGTATTACAGGTATCTTCATTTGCAGATGTGCAGGGGAATGCCAGGGCATCTGATGCAGTATTGCTGACAGTATCCGGCAAACCAGATACGGTTGCGCCCATTTTATTAAGAACAGAGCCCTCTTATAATGCAAAAAATGTGGATCACCTTAATGCACTGTTTACATTTATCTTTGATGATGGATTTGATACTGAGCGGATTAAAAACAGGATTGCGTTTAAGGATTCCTCCGACAGATCGGTAACATTTGACTTTATTAAAAACAGTGATGCCTCAATTTCCCTTAAACCTGTCAGCGGCATGAGGCCAGGGACTGACTATTTCATTGCTTTTAATTTTATTAATGTGGTGGATGCCGCCGGTAATGCTGTTGATTCCAATTATATATATAAATTCAAAACACTATCGGAATTGGATTATACCGGGTTAGGCGGCATTGTTCAGAATATTGACATGAAGAAGAAACCTTTGTTGATTCTTGAGTCTGAGGAAAGAGGAGGATTGAGTTTCAGAACAGTTCCCTCAGCAAAAGAGACATTTGAATTCAACCGTGTTTTGCCGGGGAAATATAAACTATATGTATTATATGATACTGACGGCGATGGAAAGATTACACCGGGTCAGGTGCGGCCCTTTAAACCTTCAGAAGAATTTTATTATCATCCTGAAACTGTCTCCCTGCTTCCGCGGTGGATGGTTACCGACTTCATTTTTAATGTAGAAACGCCCTGATTATTTCCAGTACTTTCTGGTTATTGTAGATTCAATATCTTTTTCAATTGAATCAGGGAGTTTATGGAACAAATCCAGCCCGGTCTTTTTTTCAATCTCGTCTATAGTTACCATATACACGGAAAGGGCATTATTTGATTTTGTATTGGGGAGTATATAAGCAGCTGCTATGTATTCTCCTTTGAATTCGGCAACAATGGCCTTAAAATACCATTGGGGAACTGCTACCTTATTCGGACCAATCCTCCGCATTTTTTCAGAGAATATCGGTCCGGTAACGACTTGAATCGGACCATATTGTGTTACCCAATGGCGGATTTTTTCTTCCAGTGATTTCCACCGCCCTTTATTCAAACTCCTGTTTTGCGGCACCACATTGCTGTAGAAATAAGATTCTTCAAGTGCCCTTTCTGACCAGCGCATATCCGCAGCAGCAGCCAGATGCCCGCGGTCATAACCGGAACCTTTGTAATCAGCATCAGTGGCTGTTCCAGATTTAATCAGTGAATCGGGGATAAAGCGGGGAGAGGCCTTCGTATTTTTAAGTAATTCATCAGGTGTAATCTCGTAGGCAACCCATGCTGCAAGTTCGTATTGTTCTCTATAACAAAGAGAAAATCCTTTATAGTGATATACATCATCAGCACTGCCGTATTTAGGCAGATACAGTGTGGTTATTTTGTTTTTTGCAGCCGGTGGAAGATTATGTGCCGGCTCGTGACTCAGTCCCGCTAAAAAAACAAAATACGAAACTAAAAGATAAAGAATAGGGTTTATCATTTTCTAAAGTGCTTAACGAGCATCCCCGGTTTTATTGCATCGTTACCGCTGATTACTTGTGCAAACAGAAGTTTAGCATTTCGTATTTCCATAACTTTTAGTTCAGCCACTCTTTTTTCCGAGCGCCCCAGGAATTCCCCGGTTGCTGAATCAAATAAGGAGTCACCCGCGGTATATACAAATAACTGATCTCCGGATTTAAGACCATCGCTTATAATATTAACAAAACAATCTCCGGAATTAGCGTCATAAGTCAGTATGCTGCCTGTTAAGGAAGGGATTGTTTTGGTGTTTTCCCCGGGTGTAAGTCTTAATACTTCCCGCTGATAATGCTCCTCAAACTGACGGTAAACATCACGCATTCCTTCCCCCACAATAGACTCCATAAACCGCTCTGAACCAAAGATCAGTTTATCCAACCCGAAGAATTTTTTACGGTCTTCAGTTGTTTTACCGAATAAATTAATTCCCACGTTATTACGCGATATACCGGTTCTGACATCGAGCTGCTGAGAAACTGTTTTAAGTTTAAAATTAAGGATAATTAATCTCAACTCAGCATTGAATGAATAATATTCATACCCTGCAAGAGTTGGCTCGGCAACATTGTATCGGGTTAAATCAAATTTGTCCACTATTCCATATACAACAACATCACAAGGGATTGGGAGTACACTCTGCCAATCCTCAAAGTCATATTTATTAAAACTGCTTTTACCGGAAGTGTATGATTCCGGCAGACCTGAAAGATAAACAGCGTTAATATTCTGCCCCCGCATCATGGAGTCGGCCAGGTAGCGGGGTATATCCTGCTCCAGGTTCCAGATATCCTTAAAGGATGAATTATTTTCAAAAGGGAGAAACCCGATAGTTTGAGCGGTCAGGGTAACCGCCCAAAAACTAATTATACAAATAATACTTTTCAGAGAGTTTCCTGAAGTTTTGTTCGCCAGTTTTAAAATATGATTTCACATCCTGATAATCATAGTTCTTCTTAAATAGGGGGACGATTTTATCACTGCCTAAAACTTTATTTATCATACTAATTCTGGATTCATGTGACGCTGCAAAAACATCAATTTCCGGATGGATAGATTTTAGTACTGAAAGGAAATTGAATTGGATGCTTATCAAATCAACATAAAGATAATCAACGATATGAATCTGTACGCCGAGTAATTTTTTACCGGCATATTTGCCGTAATATGGCTTATAAGCTAGCGGGCGGAAGATTACTTTGTGTTTATATATCTCATTCAATTTGGCAGCAATTGCTTCGGCATTAATATTTTCATAGCCGAGCAGCTGAAAGGGGAGTGTGTAGCCCACGCCTTCGGAAATGACTCCAAGCTCACCAAGGATTCCTGTTGCAGCATAATATTTTGCATGTTCTGCTGTTGGGATGTGCGGGGAAGTTGGAACCCAACGAAGCCCTGTAGCTGCAAAATCCAGGCCTCGTGACCATCCCTCC
>CAYYJL010000088.1:0-8242 GCA_964472245.1 uncultured Ignavibacteriaceae bacterium
ATCCGTAGGTGTAGTGCTCATCCCGAATTTTGTCAACGTTGCGGTGAACATGCTTCCCACACTGACTGAACCACCGGTAAAACCTTCGGTAAGTCCTTTTATTTCATTACCGGAAGTAATTTCAAGATTCTCAAAAGTTAATGACCCGGTTATTGTTGGTCCCATCGATATTTTGCATTCCCCGCTGACTTTCCAGCTGAATCCTCCGGCAGCTGCCGAATCATGCGCTATATTATCGCTCGTTAATGTATAACCAATAGTACGGTAAGTAAAAGACAAATCGGAACCATATTCAGGGCTATCCGTCCATGAATTTGAGTTATCCAATACAATAGATAGACCCGGCTTAACAGTGCCGCCATCAACACTGCCGAAACGGATGTTTTTAGTAGTGGTTTGTCCATCTACATAAAATGCAGAGACTACCTGAATCTGGGAAGAACTGTAATCAGCAAAATTGATTTTCAGCCCGACATATTGAACATCATATTTTCCCGCCCACAAAACATACTCGGAAGCATCACTGCCAAGACCCGGAGCCTCATCAACAAAAGTAAGTGTTTTTGACCCCGTTGTTGCCTGACCAGCGGGGATATCAAAAGTGGAGTTAGCCCAACCCGCCGTTGCAGGTTCGGGCAGTTGATAAGAAATTCCGGCCCGCAGATTGTACTCATTATTTACAACTGCCAAGCCAAGACTGTTAACTCTTAGTCTGTTTGCAAGTAACACCACAGGGCTGCTCGCGTTTACAAACGAACCCGTTGCTGTTCCCCCAATACTCATTACTCCGGAGCTGTTAATTAAAAAGTTGCTGAACGGCAAATCTGTTCCCATAAAATTCAGGGAACCATTCAGCCCGAGTTTTAAAAGATCCTGCTCGTAAGAAAGGGTAACAGCCGATGCGGTTCCGTTATTCTTAATAGTGAATTCGGAAGCAAACATGGTAAAGTTCTGTTCCTCTTCCGTTGTTGTTATATCAATCGGTTCTGCTGTGACGGTAGATTTGGTTACCGTTAATCCGGCGAGTGTTACGTTGAAACCGGAAGAGATGACCGGCGCCAAAAGACTGCCGTTAAAATCTAACTGGAAATCCGCAGCTGAAAAAGAAACCGATATCCCGGGAAGCCCATTCATCGGTGCCGGCGTCAGTTTGAACTTGCCGATAGTAAGCCCGTCTGATGTGGCGGGAGTAAGGGTAAATGCAAACTGATTGTCAACATATGACGCTGTAAAGTGTATATACGATGTATCGGAGCCCGTTCCTTTAAATAATTTCGACGATATATCTCCGCTTATTTTATATGAAGCATTGTCGCCGAATTGATATTCTGCCGCCTGCATCTTAAAGGTAGCCATTGGACCGATGACGGCAATCTTTTGGTATCCGCTTGTTGTGCTGTAAGACTGGGTAATAGTACCGCTGTTGCGGAAACCTGTCAGCTTACCGTTGCTGAACCAGACATCGTTTATATCGGTTTCCAGCGCACTCAATACTGCCGGAAGTGCCGTAACACCTGAGGCGGTCAGTCTGTACTGTTCATTAACAACGCCGTATTTTAAGGATTTTACCTTAAACGGTATTCCTTTAGGAGATAAATCTTTTAGAAATTGTCCTGCAGCTGCGGTATGATTAATAGTACCGGAAACCAGAGCGCCTGTAGTTTTATTAATAACAACATCAAGCGTTACATTGAATACAGGTACTGTTGCATCCCCATACTGCAATCCCGGAACAAACATCTGAAGGGTTTGTCCCGATTTGTTTCTTATCCGTAAACCATCGGTTGCCTCATCCTTCTGAACATACTCCGTTGAGCCCTCTCTCAGCTTTATATATCCGTTTGCCATTGCGCCAAGAACAAGATTTTCCGGAACATTTGAACCTATATTGGTAAGCGTCAATCCGCTGTTATTGATGAATCCGGTTTTATCGTTTGCTCTGTAAAAACTGAGACTGCCTTTGGTTACGGCAAAATCTGAGAAGCGAATTTCGGGTGTAGCTTCATAGACAAGCCGAAGTCCGTCCTCAGCACCGTTTTGATCTCTTGCAGATACGGTGCCTTCTCCGGTAAAGGTGATTTTATCGGTTAAGGTTGCAGAATTTGCAGGAATATTCATAACAACTGCAGGTGCTGTTGATAAGGTATATGCTGTAGGGACCACGCTCCACTGCAATAAAGAATTTTGAAGAGTTACAGCCAGTCTGAATGCGGTCGGGAATGCGACTGAACCTGATGTATATCCAAAATCATCAGTATTGAGTTTCCAGTTGCTGAAAGTAACTCCTTTTTGTTCAGTCCCTGCTTTCAGATTGCCTCCCCCGTTCAGAAGCAGTCCGTCCGGCTGCAAGGTTGCTGAAGTAAGACCGAATTCAAAAACGGGTGAATTAAAAGGAAGTCCGATTGTTATGTTTTGAAAATTAACCGAACCCGAAGTATGCGTCCCGGATACTACATCAAAAACAAGTCCGTTACCGTTTGCTGTGACTGTGCTCTGACCATTAAGGAACAACTTAACCGATGCATTACCGCTGAACATCGCAGTCTGTCTGTTGTTATCAATTGCCAGAATCAGTTTTTTGTTGGAAACATTAAATTCTACCCTGCCTCTTTTTAAACTCACGGTCTGATTTGCAAACGAAGCGTCGGTAAGAGTACCTGTCAATAAACCTTTGGAATTTAAGCTTACCGTAACATTCTCTGCAAATGATACAAATCCCTGTGAAGCCGGGTCTGCCCTCATAACAGCCGGCAGTGCAAATTCGCCTGATGCATTGAGAGAAATGGTTTGCTGATCATTGACCAAGTCAAGCCGTCCGGATACTTTATTAACCTGAAATCCTGAGCCGGTAGCCGCAAAAGGAATTTTTCTGTAGCCGCTCAACGTTGTTGACAGGATGTCTCCGGATAATGCATCATTCTCACCATAAAGCGCAGTCTGCACATAGAATTTTAAACCCTTCAACCGGGCAGGGAAATTTTCCGGAAAGTCAGGACAACTGACACTAAGCTGAAATGCGAATCCCATCTGGTTTGGCTTTGCATTGCTCAAAGTTCTTATGATTTTCCCATACGAAGTAAATTGCATTATTTTAACAGCAAATCCGTTTAAGCGGAATGTCTCAGCTTCTGATTCGACAGTGCTGTAGTTTGCAGCTGGCAGCTTCATACCAATACTGTTATCTAAGATAATATCTTCCACTTCTCTTGGCGTTCTGATAGTAAATCCCTTTGAAGTGATTTCCGGTTTTGCGGTCATGAGCAAAGTATATCCAATCGCCTTTGTAAAGGAATTATAACTAAGCTTGGATATTTTCAGTTTGCTCAAATCAAAACTGACATTATTGACCGGGAATTTTTTATCATCAGAACAATCATCCGGTCTGTAATTTAAAATCTGTGAAAGGTTACTGCTGCCGCTAAATCTGAATGTAGCTCCTGCACCCTGATAGGTATTGTCAGACATTTTAAGTCTTATACCACCGGCAACATCAATTTCATATTGCGGCATCGGGTTGGTGGTGTTTAACACCAGTGTGTTTATTACACCTTTTACCGTATCCGCCTGGAGCACTATCTTACCGTCATCTATTCCTGAGGAAAGACTAATAAGCGCGTTAGGGGTTGTGAAAAATTCACCGCCGAATGTTCCGTTTCCGCTCATTGGCATATCAATGGGCAGTGTATTCATATCCATTCCTAAAATGGATACAATCGTGCCGAATGTTAGTGTATATAAACCGGAACTGCTTTTTGAGTATTTGAATGATTTCAGCTTTGCCGGTATTCCCTTGGCAGTTAAATCAAATTTTTCGAGATTACCTGCAGGGATATCTGCACTTATTTCACCGGATGCCACCGAATAGCCGGAAGTATTCAGCAATACATTAAATGAAACAGGAATTTCAGGGTATGGCTGATTTCCGAATGAAAGCGATTTGAAACTTGCTTTAACGGGCTGGCCGGGTCTGGTTTGTACGCGGATTTGATTCCCTTCATATGTATAATCCACCAGATAATCTGTGCCTTCTTTTATTTTAACAGTTCCAATATGAAGGGTAAGCAAGGTTATATATTCAGGAAGCGTTGGCAGTCTGCTTTCATAAATGTTAAACCTATCTTTATTAATTACTCCGACAATCGTTCCATTAATTTTAAAATATATGTAACCGGAGATCACCTTAAACGGTGAAACTTCAGCCTTAACATTGCTATATGATACATCCACGCGGTAATTCAAACCTTTAAACCGCAGGTACGCAGTATCACTTCCGGATGCGGTGGTAAGGGTTAATCCTTCGCTGGTATATACACTATTTAACGGAGTATTGAATGCCACACCATCACCGGAAGTATATTCGTTTCTTCTGAGCCCGACAGAATATACTGCATTTGCTGTTACACCATTCATACTTGTCACATTGGCGGTAATGCCTATCCCTTTATCGAAAATTATTTTTCCGGTATCCACCTTTCCGTCACTATATCTGAATCTCAGTCCATCGGCAGTTACAGGGGTGGATTCATTTGAATTGAACGCAACCGTTGTCCTGCCGTTCACCAGCATACCGCGCGGCTGAATATTGATAGAGTTGGCATTCAAACTAAATCCGGATGTTCTGGGAATAATATTAACCGCAGCCGGAGAACTGTATGATCCGGTAAAAATCTCCATCTGCTTTCCGGTAACCTCATACCGCAGTTGAACATTTGCATCCTGCGAAGTGCCGGTTAGCGGCTCTAAGTTCATCCGGCTGCTTCTTCCCAGATATATCTTCTGGACATTTTCAACTATTTGAAATTCTATTTCGGGATTGGAGAATCCAATGGGGAAAATACCGTTTTTATAACCGGTGAGTCCGGTAGCTCCTGTTACGCTTCCGTATAACTGCCCTTTAGCATTCATACGCAGTTGTCTGTTTCCCAAATCCCAGGTATGTGCTTCTGAATTACCAAAAATATTTTCCGGTAAGCTGACACTTCCTTTAACGGCAAGTTCGGAAGTAAATCCATACTCGCCATTTGTAACAGTTCCGGTAATTGAACCCTGCCACTCTTTCAATAAAAATTTGAGTCCGCCGGGTAAGGCAATATGTGAACTGGTAAATGTTTTATTGGGGAAATCAAGAGTTAATCCGTTTCTGGTAACGGTACCGCTTAAAGGAAGGTCTAATTGAAATAAATCCTCACTTGAACCGACCGGGAGTCCGGCTAAACGAACATTGACATTTAATGTCATCGCCTGGGTGCTGTTTCCCCCGGTCCACAAAGAAGCATTTGATGTTGCGGTTTGGAACGTAACCTGAAATCCGTCAATCATCCTGCTGTTGCCGCTGTTTGTCTCTGATTGAACAGTTGCACCCGTCAGGGCCGGCAAAGCGATTCCGCGTTTAGTAAACTTTACATCTTCTATCGGGGATATATACAGGGAGAGTCCCGTGAACTTATGAGTAACTGTTAAACTCATTTGAAAATCAAACGATTCGTTTGTTGCTGTAAGTACATCCAGCCGAAGGGTTGAAACATCTGCTCTGTGGGAATTAGAAAATTTCAACCCATTTTCAGAAAACGGTACGCCTGTTGTGGTAAAAGAAGAAATGCTCTGCACCTGAAGGCCGGCTGCATTTGGCTCAGTACTGTTATAATTCAGACCTGCAGCAAATGAAGCACTCCCCGTGAGCGGTTTTTCAAATAAGCCGGAGACATTAACATCAAATTTTGGTTCGGAAAGGGTAACGTTGATTGATGATGCACCGGTAGTTACATCATAGCTGAAACTTCCGCTGGCACCGCTGAACTTCATGGTGAATCTTCCAGGAGCAGCTGGTACTGCATCTAATGTTACGGGAGTTTGTGATGCTATATTGGCGGTAAGATTCCCCGAACTGTTTGGCGAAAGATTGTTAAAGCTAGAAAGCACCTTGTCGTTAAAAGCAACAACTTTACCTGTATATGATATTACTCCACCCGGAAATACCAGTTTATATGAAGCAAGATTTACTTTTATTGCACTGTTACCAAAACTGATAACCGGATTGCTTTCCGTATTTATTGAGTTGATAATGCCCTGTAATGATCCGTTTGCGTTAACCGGAATGCTTATCGGTTCATTAACGGAAGTTGTACCGTTTGGTATGCTTACGGTTCCTTTTATAAATAATCCATCGGAAGAAGTAAACTCCAGACCGGAGGGATTAAAATAATTTCCTGTTATATTGGCAGGCAGAGTGTTTGCGGGGATATTTGCCGTTACTCGTCCGCCTGAAAACGTTGATGGGTTGCTTTGGTTCTTGGGAAAGGTAAGGTTTTCAACGTTAGCAGTTAAATCTATGGTTTCACTTCCGTTTAATTTCAGTTTGAGTGTTGTTGTTCCGTTATAGATAAAGTTATCACCGGAACTTATCATGTTCAGGTTTTCAAAGTCAGTAAACCAGGCCACATTGCGTGCAAGGTCTATCCGTGTAAACGGAGGAATAAAACCGGGTGCATTGGGATTGCTGTAGGTGAATGTCCAGAATTCACTGTTTCCGTCATTCGTAGAAAGGGGTATATCATTATCATCAACAACCCTTACTCTCCAGACATATTCTTTTCCGTTCACCAGGGCAAAAGCATCCTGGGGATATACATAATTTCCTGCATTTATAAGGACAGCAGCGTGATGATCAGGATTTACCGAAAGTGCCTGCGTGGGCGTTTGACCCGGTAATTTTTCTACGATTTTTAACTTGTAATTTCCTGTTACCGTAGCAGGCAGATTAATTGTTGCCCAACTGAAAATCGGGTTTGCATAATCTACGGTTGATTGATTTGCGGGTCCAAATAGTACTGGTGAATCGGGATAAACAATAGTAAAACCGCCGGTACTCTCCGCCAGAAGTGTTGTACCATTGGAAGCAAACACTTCTACTTTTTGTATATATGCTCCCTCCGGAAAGCGGTTTGAACGGAGTATCTGGACCATGGTTGTGTTATCAAACTTTACGTCACTCCAGGCAAAGACATCACTTCCTGTATAAACTTTTGAGTTGGGGCCTGAGGCGAATGTTTCAAGCGGACTGGTTGACTTCAGCAGCTCCTTGTTGCTCGAGTTTTTGAGGGTCACTCTAACCTTAAAATCTGTCGTGGCTGTTCCGGAATATATCACCGTTATAGTTGAGCTTCCGGGACTGGCCTGCCAGATTGATAAAAATGAGGTGGGGTACGGTTCCAGGGCCTGAACAACAGTCCACTGCGAACTTTGTGCCATCAACACAAAACTACATAATAAAAATAGTACCGTAAAAATAAAGTGCCTCATAGCACAGCCTTCCTCACACAGTTATATGATAACTGATTTTTTATTAGTTGAAAATTCGTCCACTACACGAATATTCATGTTTTTTCTACCCCGAGACCAACATCATTTTTATTTCATGAAGTTGAAAATCTCGTAGATGTTACATTTCATTAAGCCGCTGCAGACTTAAATAAAGTACATTTTCTCTTTATCAAAAAACGAATTCCTTTTGAAGAAAGATATAGGGGTCAACCCTCATTTTTATCTGTTTATTTTTTATACAACCCTTCAAAAACCCTCAATAATTGTTTCCTACCCCTATTTTCTACTTCTATAAGGATTGGTAAGAACAAAGAATTTGAGTAGAGTTTTTTTCAATAAGAGTATGTTGTTGTTCCTGAAACTCCCCTGCCATTACAATTCTTGCTGCTGCTTTGTAACGTGCCTTCTGTTTCTCTTTTTGTACCATATTCACATCAGTGATTTTATGCTTACTCGTATAAATGTATCATAGTTATTAACAAACAATGAAAAGACTAACAAAGAAAATCACGATTGTTGGTACCTGATATGTAGGATCGGTGGCTTGAACAAGTTTTGATGAAATAGAAAATGGTGTTCATTGTACAGAATATAATCCGTCCAGACTTCAACAGTTTAAAGAGGGATGTTAACCATTTTTAGAACCCGGCTTAGAACTGCTCTTTCACCATGACATTGAACAAGGAGTCAGCACGGGCAGTATTATTTTTCTCCGCTTCTCGTCTCCCCCGCATGAAGATGGCTCCACAGATTTAATATATATCAGGTTGATAACGAAGTTGGTCAGATACTACCGACAACCCGCATCAAGGTTATAACATTATTGTTAATAAAGGCACCGTACCCGTCGGCACAAACTGAAAATCTCCCTTGCTAAACCTGCCCCGCTTCCCTTCATGCAAAAAAAGAATACCTTCCCCTA